>NZ_JAGKSG010000016.1:0-108146 GCF_018119385.1 Massilia sp. AB1
CTATTTTCCTTAAAAAGAAACGATTGTTTTTTTGATTGCGGGGGACAAGCTCATGCTTGCCCCCATTCTTTTAATTACTTGGCTTTCGCGGTGACGATGGCGTCGATCACATGCTTCGGTGCTTCAGCATAGTGCTTGAATTCCATCGTGTAGGTCGCACGGCCCTGGGTTGCCGAACGCAGCGAGGTCGAGTAACCGAACATTTCCGACAGCGGAACTTCGGCCTTGATGATCTTGCCGCCGCCGCCCGGGATTTCGTCCATGCCCTGCACCATACCGCGGCGGGACGACAGGTCGCCCATCACGGTACCGGCGTAGTCTTCCGGGGTCTCGACTTCCACGGCCATCATCGGCTCGAGGATGACCGGGTTGGCTTTACGGCAGCCATCCTTGAACGCCATCGAACCTGCCATGCGGAACGCGTTTTCGTTCGAGTCCACGTCGTGGTACGAACCGAAGGTCAGGGTGACCTTGACGTCCACGACCGGGTAGCCAGCCAGCACGCCGGTGGTCAGGGTCTCGCGCACACCCTTCTCGACTGCCGGGATGTATTCGCGCGGAACCACGCCGCCCTTGATGGCGTCGACGAATTCGAAGCCCTTGCCCGGCTCTTGCGGTTCGATCGACAGAACAGCGTGACCGTACTGACCGCGGCCGCCCGACTGCTTGACGAACTTGCCTTCGACGTCGGTGACTGCCTTGCGGATGGTTTCGCGGTAGGCAACCTGCGGCTTGCCGACGGTTGCTTCCACGCCGAATTCGCGCTTCATGCGGTCAACGATAATTTCCAGGTGCAGCTCGCCCATACCACCGATGATGGTCTGGCCCGATTCTTCGTCGGTACGCACGCGGAACGACGGGTCTTCCTGAGCCAGACGGTTCAGTGCCAGGCCCATCTTTTCCTGGTCAGCCTTGGTCTTCGGCTCGACAGCCTGCTGGATGACCGGCTCCGGGAACACCATCTTTTCGAGGATGATCGGTGCCGACGGATCGCACAGGGTTTCGCCGGTGGTCGCTTCCTTCAGGCCGACAGCAGCGGCGATGTCGCCTGCGCGGACTTCCTTGATCTCTTCGCGCTGGTTCGCGTGCATCTGCAGAATACGGCCGACGCGTTCCTTCTTGCCCTTGATCGGGTTGTAGACGGTGTCGCCCGAATTGATGACGCCCGAGTACACGCGGAAGAAGATCAGCTGGCCGACGAACGGGTCGGTCATGATCTTGAATGCCAGCGCAGCGAATTTCTCGTTGTCGTCGGCCTTACGGGTGACCGGCTGGTCGTCTTCGTCGGTGCCACCAACCGGCGGAATGTCGATCGGCGACGGCAGGTATTCGATGACCGCGTCCAGCATTGCCTGCACGCCCTTGTTCTTGAATGCGGTGCCGCACATCATCGGGACGATTTCGCCGTTGATGGTGCGATCGCGCAGCGCCTTCTTGATCTCGGCTTCCGACAGTTCGCCTTCTTCGAGGTACTTGTTCATCAGGTCTTCCGACGCTTCAGCGGCGGTTTCGACCAGCTTCTCGCGCCACTCGTTGGCCTGGTCCTGCAGTTCGGCCGGCACGTCGCGGTATTCGAACTTCATGCCCTGGGACGCGTCGTCCCAGAAGATCGCCTGCATCTTGACCAGGTCGACCACGCCCTTGAAGTTGTCTTCGGCGCCGATCGGGATCTGGATCGGGATCGGGTTGGCCTTCAGGCGAGCGCGCATCTGCTCGTAGACCTTGAAGAAGTTCGCACCGGTACGGTCCATCTTGTTGACGAAGGCCAGACGCGGAACCTTGTACTTGTTAGCCTGACGCCACACGGTTTCCGACTGCGGCTGCACGCCGCCCACTGCGCAGTAGACCATGCAAGCGCCGTCCAGGACGCGCATCGAACGCTCCACCTCGATGGTGAAGTCGACGTGGCCCGGGGTGTCGATGATGTTGAAGCGGTGCGGCTCGAAGTTGTTGGCCATACCCTTCCAGAAGCAGGTGGTCGCTGCCGAGGTAATGGTAATGCCGCGCTCTTGCTCCTGCTCCATCCAGTCCATGGTAGCGGCGCCGTCGTGCACTTCACCAATCTTGTGGTTCACGCCCGTGTAGAACAGGATACGCTCGGTGGTGGTGGTCTTGCCGGCGTCGATGTGAGCGGAAATACCGATATTGCGGTAGCGCTCAATGGGGGTAGTGCGTGCCATAATTTTTCCTAAATCTTTGAATGGACAAAACCGAGCAGCATTTTGAAATCAAAATGTGCCCGGCCTGAACAACGGATACTTGGCCGCACCCCCTTCGAGGTTTGGCCACTTGCTTAGAAGCGGAAGTGCGAGAACGCCTTGTTCGCTTCAGCCATGCGGTGCACTTCGTCACGGCGCTTCATCGCGCCGCCGCGGCCTTCCGCCGCTTCCATCAGTTCACCACCCAGGCGTTGCGGCATGGATTTTTCGCTGCGCTTGTTTGCGGCTTCGCGCAACCAACGCATGGACAGCGCCATACGACGAACCGGACGGACTTCCACTGGCACCTGGTAGTTGGCGCCGCCGACACGGCGGGATTTCACCTCGACCATCGGCTTGCAGTTGGCGATCGCGGTCGCGAACACTTCCAGCGGGTCCTTGCCCGACTTGGTCTGGATGTATTCGAACGCACCGTAGATGATGTTTTCTGCGACCGACTTCTTGCCGGACAGCATCAGAACGTTGACGAACTTGGCGACATCGGTGTTGCCGAATTTTGGATCCGGCAGAATCTCGCGCTTAGGTACTTCACGACGACGTGGCATTTCAATTCCTTCCTGTCTTCAGTTGAGTGCTTGTCGCACTCGCGAAAGGCCCTCATGACCCTTCACTTACTCGGCCTTCCGGCCGGCTCAACTTATCTAGTAAATGTGACTGGCTGATGAATTACTTCTTGGCAGCCTTGGCACGCTTGGCACCGTACTTCGAACGGGCCTGCTTACGGTCTTTCACGCCCTGGGTATCCAGTGCACCGCGGACCATGTGGTAACGCACACCCGGCAAGTCTTTCACACGGCCGCCGCGAATCAGCACGACCGAGTGTTCTTGCAGGTTGTGGCCTTCACCGCCGATGTACGAAATGACTTCGAAACCGTTGGTCAGGCGCACCTTGGCGACTTTACGAAGTGCCGAGTTCGGCTTCTTCGGCGTGGTGGTGTACACACGGGTGCACACGCCGCGCTTTTGCGGGCAGTTTTCCAGTGCCGGCGACTTGCTCTTCACAACCGCGGCTTCACGCGGCTTGCGAATCAGTTGATTGATGGTTGGCATCGTTCTTAATCCAACAAAGTACTACTACGTTGACGACCCGGGCCGGCACAAACTTGGCCCGGGGACTAAAACCTAGTCCCGTATCCTACAGACTGCAGAGGCGACGAAAGCCACTCACCGAAGGAGCGGCTGCGAATGCGTATACGATGTGCAGAATAAATTCGAGAACTCGCGAGTATAGACCCGATGGTCAAGCGGGTCAACCAATTTGCCGTCCCGCCAACCCGGCGGCGGCCCGCTGGGCGGTAAACCGTGGCAAATGTGGCATGCCAGCGACAAAGGGCTGTCGGCGTGGCATCAGGCTTGTCCGGTGGACATAGCCTTCCAAGAGATAAAGAAAGCATAATAGCCGACTTTCCGGCCTTTTCCAGTCGATGCGAACCCTGCTGCGCCCCGCTATTGTTTATCTGCTGCTGAGCTATACGGCGCTCTCGGCCGTGCCTTTTATCGCGCCGCTGATGGGCGCCCCGCTCGACGATCCCTGGCGCGTGGCCGGGATCGGCGTGTTCGGCTGGATCGCCGCCTGGGCCCTGTTCAAGCGGCCGGCTTACTTCCACTGGCTGCTGCTGCCGGCCTTCCTGGCCCTGCCGACCGAGCTCTACCTGCTGACCTATTACGGCCAGGGGATCTCGACCCACCACCTGGGCATCATCGCCGAGACCAGCCCCAGCGAAGCCTCGGAATTCCTGGGCGGCCAGGTGTGGCTGCTGGGCGCGGCGCTGCTGGCGGTGCTGGCCTGGTGGATCTCCACCTGGATAGTGGCCTGGCGCACCCGCGCGCTGGACTGGAACGACCGCTCGCGCTGGGCGGCGCTGGCGGTGCTGGGCGCCGGGCTGGGCGTGCTGGTCTACAGCTACAAGTATGGCGTGGCGCCGCCCACGCCTGCGCAATCGCCCGCCTCCGTCCAGGTGGCCAGCGCCGGCGCGCGCCTGGCGAAGGCGGCGTCGGCCTCCCCTGCCCTGCCGCCGCTGCCCCACTGGGCCAAACTGCCCTTCGATCTGCGCGCCACGGCCCAGTCCTGGCCTTTCGGCCTGGCCGCGCGCGGGGTCGATTTCTACCGCGAGCGCGTCCACCTGGCCGAGCTGAACCAGCGCAGCGCCGCCTTCCGCTTCGGCGCGCACCAGCTGGGCGACACGCATGCGCCGCAAATCGTGGTCATGGTGCTGGGCGAATCCTCGCGCTTCGACCGCTGGAGCCTGAACGGCTACGCGCGCGAGACCAATCCGCTGCTGTCGAAAGAGGCGAACCTGGTGACCCTGCCGGACGTGATCACGCCGGTGTCGGCCACCCGCCTGTCGGTGCCGGTCATCATCTCGCGCAAGCCCGCCATGCAGAGCCTGAAGGACGGCTTCTACGAGAAATCCTTCCTGTCGGCCTTCAAGGAGGCGGGCTTCAAGACCTTCTGGCTGTCGAACCAGGTTTCCTTCGGCAAGTTCGATACGCCCGTGTCGGTGTTCGCCAAGGAGGCGGACCAGGTGGAATTCCTGAACCTGGGCGGCTTCAGCGACAGCGCCAGCTACGACGCGGTGCTGCTCGACCCGCTGCGGCGCGCGGTGCGCGATCCGGCGCAGAAGGTGCTGATCGTGCTGCACACCCTGGGCAGCCACTGGAACTACGCGCACCGCTACCCGAAGGAATTCGACCGCTGGCAGCCTTCGCTGGCCGGCATCGACAAGCCGGACGTCACCGACAAGTCGCTGCGGCCGAAGATGAGCAACAGCTACGACAGCGCGATCCTCTATACCGACTGGTTCCTGGCCAACGTGATCGGGGTGCTGAAGGAATCCGGCCTGCCGTCCTCGCTGCTGTACGTGGCCGACCATGGGCAGACTTTATATGACAAGTCCTGCACCATCGCCTTCCACGGGCATAACACCCAGTATGAATTCCATGTGCCGGCCTTCGTCTGGTATTCGGATGCGTATGCGGAGCGCTTCCCGTCCAAGATCGCGCAGCTGCGGCGCCACCGCAAGGCCAAGCTGTCGACCGAGAACATGTTCCACACGGTGCTCGACATGGCGGACATCCGCTATCCGGACGAGCGCCTGGAGCGCAGCTTCCTGAACCCGGCGTTCAAGCGCCACAAGCGCTACGTGGACAGTTGGGGCTGGACCGACTACGACGACGCCACCATGAAAGGCGACTGCCGCGAAGTGATCGCGCGCGGCAAGCCGCTGCCGCGCAGTTAAGCCTGCCCGCTATGCCTGGGGGACCGGAGGTTTCGTCACCTTCATGCGCTCCCCGGGATGATCGAAATACGGGAGAAAGTGGCTCGCGACCAGCCAGGACACCCCGAACAGCGCGAGGCCGATCGCTTCGCCATTGAAGGTGACGTTAAACGCCGGCCACAGTCCGAAGAACTTGTGTGCGGCGATCAGCCCCATCATGGCAAGGATGCCGATTCCGCAGATCCCGTACACGATCTTGCGCCTTGCCGCGTACTCCGGATGCGGCTTGGTCCCCGCGCGCCGGTAGAACGACCAGCAGAACCAGGCGAGAATCGCAAAGACGGCGGCGGCGAACAGGAAATGCCAGGTCGATGCGACATCGTCCCTGCAGGAGGTAGGCACCAAGGCGACGCCGAGCGCCGACACGGCCGCGAGCCTGCTCGCCACTTTTTCGCAGTCGTCGGCGCCGTTGTGTGCGCTCATGATGGCGGCGATCGCGAACAGGAAGCCGACGAAGATGTCTCGCGACATGCCGTCCGCGCAATAGGCGTGGCTGATCGACGCCAGCGGCCCTTCGGCGAAATACAGCGTCAACCCGCTGAGGGTCAGGGAGATCGCCGCCACCATCAGCTTCATGGTCCTGTAGTCGATCTCGTGCTTGTCCTCGTCTCGCTTTTTGCACTCCAGCATGATCCTCTCCCGGCTGCACAGCTGAGTACATATTAGCCATATGACAAGGATGTTTCAAGCAGGCACAGGCCGGGCTTCGCTCGCCTGCGGGGTTGCCGTGCTACCATGCAGACCCGCCACCGCCTGGCAAGCGCCATGAAATACACGCTGTTCCTCTTCGACCTGGACGACACCCTGCTCGACTTCCGGGCTTCCGAACAACTCTCCTTCACCCGCACCATGCGCGAGCTCGGCCTGCACGAACCCGGCGCGGCGCTGTTCCCGGACTACCAGGCCATCAACCTGGATTTGTGGAAGCGCTTCGAGCAAGGCACGGTGACGAAGGACTTTCTGAAAGTGGAGCGCTTCCGCCAGACCTTCGCCGCGCACAGGCTGGAGCTGGACGCCGAAGCCGCCAGCCGCCTGTACCTGGAATCGCTGTCGGAGACCGTGGTGCTGATCGACGGCGCCCTGCGCCTGTGCGAATCGCTCGCCGCCTGCGGCGAAATCGGGATCATCACGAACGGCGTCGACCACATCCAGCGGCGCCGCATCGCCAGCTCCGGGCTGGGCGGGTACATCTCCTTCATCGCGACCTCGGAAGCCTGCGGCCATGCCAAGCCGGACAGCCGCTTCTTCGAGTACACGACGCGCATGGCGCGCAGCTTTTCCCACGCCGAGACGGTGATCGTCGGCGACCGGCTGGATGCGGATATTCTTGGGGCGAACCGCTACGGCATCGACAGCTGCTGGTTCAATCCCGGCAGACTGGCCAATGCTTCGCAGGCGCTGCCCACCTGCGAAGTCCACCGGCTGGACCAGGTCCACGCCTCGCTCGCAGGGCTGGCGCGCGCCGCCTGAGCGACGACAGCGCGCCGCTTCAGGGCGCGATGGCGGTCACCTCGTCACCGGGCATCGGCGTACAGGCCGCATCGAGCGGCTCCCCGCTGCGGCGCACGACGATGCGCTGCTCGTCGTGGCAGACCTCGACCCGGCGCGTCTGCGGCGCCTGGCGGCGCACGAAGGCTTCGATCGAGGCCGGCACGCTCACGTGCAGCGCCAGCGCGTGGATATCTTCCACCGGGTGGTCGTTCAGGTGCACCAGGGGCACGAACTGCCCGGCGAACATCAACAGGTGCGAAGGGATTTTCACGGGACCTGCGGCGTAGCCCTGCTCGCGCAGCCAGGCTTGCGCCTGTTCGCGCGGCGCTTGCTGTCCATCGAGCCGTCCCCACGCGCTGGCGAGCAGCTCCGCCACCCACTGGTTGCAGTTCTGGTAACGCGTGCCGTAAGCATAGGCGTTGGCGCTGTACTTCCCGGCCAGCAGGGCCAGCGCCAGGGGCTTGTCCAGTGCCGCCTGCTCGAGCAGGCGTTCTTCCTCGTCGGGCAGGAACAGCAGCGACATGTGGCCCCGCAGCGGCGCATCCGCGCCGAGCGCGAAGCCCGGCACGCCCTGGTCGAACAGGCGCGGACGCGATTCGTCGCAGGCGTAATACAGCTGGCGCACGGCCCAGGGGCTGCCGGGATTGTCCTTGAGGGCGATCCCGGCGTGCGAATACAGCAGGCCGAAGCGGCTCAGGTCCGTGCCCGCGCGCGCGATCAGGGCGGCGCGCGCGCCGGAGCGCTCCAGCTCCTGCTTCACCACGCCGGCGAAACGCAGCACGCGGTCCTGCTCTTCGGCTGTGATGTCCTGCGCGCGCTCGCAGAACGTGGGCAGGCCGGCCCAGGCGCCCGCGCTCGCCGACAGGCCGAGCGCGGCGAGGGCCAATCTGGCGAACATCAGCCGGTGACTTTGCGCGATTGCAGTTCGCGGTACCAGTCGTCCTGCAGCGCCAGGAAGAACGGACGCTGGGTGTCGCCGTAGGCGAATTCGAAGCCGTACACACGCGCCTTCACTTCCACCAGTTCGCCCGCGTTCACGCGGCGCTGGGCCAGGGCGCGATCGGGCACGTCGAGGTGGAACTCGCGCGCGCCGGCGACCGCGCGCAGGGTCATGCGGGTGGTGTCCGCCTTGCCCGGCGCCTGGGCGACGTTGATCACGCGGTACTGGCCGGCGGCCACGCGGTCTTCGCCGCTCGAGCTGTTGCTGGAGCCGCTGATCGAATCGGAAATGCTGGCCGAGGATGCCGAGCCCGCGCTGGAAGCGGAGGAAGTGAAGCTGTCGGCGTGGACCGGCGCGGCGCAGGCGGCGGCGAAGGTGGCGAGGCAAAGCGCGCGGGAAAGCGTGGTGAAGGTCATGAAGGTCTTTCGTCGAACTAAATGGCTGACATGTTACAAGGCTGGCGCACTACTGAGAAGGCAGGCGCCACCGCATAGTTTGTAACAATGTTTGGCGCTCAGCGGCCCGGCTGCTCGAAACGCACCGGCTCGGCCGCGCCTCCCTTGCGCCGGACGACTACCGTTCCCGCCATCTTGTCGTGCCAGCCCTGCTTGCGCGCATCGAATCCGACCCAGATGTAGCCCAGGAGCAGAGGCAGCACCGAGACATAGTAGCCGAGGTAGCGGATGACGAATTGACGGGTCGTCGGCTTGCCACCCGTGCGCGCATCGACGATGGTGGCGCCGATCGCCATCTTTCCCGGCGTGGTCGACATCCTTGCCCACAGCAGCACGACGATCACCGCCGGGAGCACATAGGAAATCAGGAAATCGGCCGGGCCGGCAATGAAGGCTTCGTTGCCGAAGTAGGCGACGCCGTACACCCCCACCAGCAAGGGAAGCGTGAGGATGCACAGCAGGATGGTATCGATCAGCGTCGCCCCCACGCGCGCCCAGAAGCCTACATATTCCAGTTCGGATGCCTGTTCCAACACGTTCTCCTTCCAATGAATGTTCGATGCACCATCAACCATAACAAGCTCAGGTCTCCCGCGCCAGCACCACGAAGGCCTCCAGGTAGTCGAGGCCCGCGTCTTCGTCGCGCGTGCCCAGGAAGATCTGCTTGGCGATGCCCTCCCGGCCCAGGCGCACCGGCGCCACCGGCATGCGCGCCCCATATTCCTGCACCAGCCAGCCCGGCAGCGCCGCCACGCCGCGACCGCCGGCCACCATCTGCACCATGATGTCGGTGGTCTCGATGGTCTTGCGCTCGCGCGGCGCGCAGCCGGCCGGCACGAAGAACTGGTTGTAGATGTCGAGCCGCTCGATGTCGACCGGATAAGTAATCAATACTTCATCCGACAGGTCGCAGGGCTCGACGAACTCGCGCCCGGCCAGCGGGTGATGGCGGCCCACCACCAGCATCTGCTCGTAGTCGAACACCGGCACGAAGCGCAGGCCCGGCTTGAACAAAGGATCGGGCGTGACCAGCAGGTCGACCTCGTAGGTGGACAGCGCCTGCAGGCCGCCGAACTGGAATTTCTGCTTGACGTCGACATCCACCTCCGGCCAGCTGGCCAGGTAGGGCGCGACCACCCGGAGCAGCCACTGGTAGCAGGGATGGCATTCCATCCCGATGCGCAGGGTGCCGCGCTGGCCCTGGGCGTACTGCTGCATCTGGCGCTCGGCGTGTTCGAGCTGGGGCAGCACGCGCCTGGCCAGCCCGAGAAGAGACTCGCCGGCCTGGGTCAGGCGCAGCGCGCGGCCTTCGCGCGTCCAGACTTCGGTGCCCAGCTGCTGCTCCAGCTTGCGGATGGTGTGGCTGAGCGCCGACTGGGTCAGGAACAGCACTTCGGCAGCCGCGGTCAGGGAGCCGCGGCGGTCGACTTCGCGAATGATGGAGAGGTGGATGCGTTCGAGCATGGCTGAACTATGAAAGAAATTAATAGATTCATGAAATCATACCAATTTTATTCATGAGTCGCCTCCCCTATGATGGGCTTATTCACCTACTAACGAATGAGCATCATGACCATCACGCACAATCTCGGCTTCCCGCGCATCGGCGCCCAGCGCGAACTCAAGTTCGCCCTGGAGCGCCACTGGAAAGGCGACACCTCCGCCCAGGAACTGGCGGCACTCAGCGCCGAGCTGCGCGCGCGCCACTGGCAGCAGCAGGCCAGGCTCGACTTCGCCCCGGTGGGCGACTTCTCGCTCTACGACCAGGTGCTGGACATGAGCTTCACGCTCGGGAACGTGCCTCAGCGCGCCCATGCGCACGCTTTTGAGGGCAGCGGCGAGCTGGAAGCCTACTTCCGCATCGCGCGCGGCCGCGCGGACAGCCACGACTGCGGCTGCGTGCAGGCGGGCGAGATGACCAAGTGGTTCGACACCAACTACCACTACATCGTCCCCGAGTTCAGCGCCGCCACCCGTTTCAAGCTCAATACCGGCCGTCTGGCGGAACAGCTGGCGCAGGCGCGGACGCTGAAGGTGAAGGCCAAGCCGGTCGTCATCGGTCCCCTCACCTATCTCTGGCTCGGGAAGGCGAAGGACAACATCGATCGCCTGTCCCTGCTGCCGCAACTGCTGGCGGTGTACGCCGAGCTGCTGGCCTGGTTCGCAGCGGAAGGCGTCGAATGGGTGCAGGTCGACGAGCCGGCCCTGGTCACGGAACTGGACCAGGCCTGGCGCGACGCCTACGCCGGCGCCTACGAGCGCCTGCGCGGCAGCGGCGTCAAGCTGCTGCTGGCCACCTATTTCGGCCCGCTGGAAGAAAACCTGCCGCTGGCCTGCGCGCTGCCGGTCGACGGCCTGCACCTGGACGCGATCCAGGCGCCGGGCGAAGTCGGCCTGGCCATCGACGCGCTGGGCGAAGACAAGGTGCTGTCGCTGGGCGTGGTCGACGGCCGCAACGTCTGGAAGACCGACCTGCACGCCACCCTGGCCTGGCTGGAACCGGTGCAGCGCCGCATCGGCGAGCGCCTGTGGATCGCGCCTTCCTGCTCGCTGCTGCACGTGCCGGTCGACCTGCGCAGCGAGGAAGCGCTGGATCCGGAGATCCGCTCCTGGCTCGCCTTCGCCGTGCAGAAGCTGCTCGAACTGCAGATCCTGGCCACCGCCCTCGACCAGGGCCGCAGCCGGGTGCAGGAAGCCCTGGTGGAAAACGCCGCCGCCGTCGACCGCCGCCGCGCCTCGCCGCGCGTCGCCAGGCCGGAGGTCGCCGCCGCGCTGGCCGCCATCACCCCGGCCATGGGCCAGCGCCGGAGCGGCCACGAAGCGCGCAGCGCGCGCCAGGCGGCGCTGCTCCAGCTGCCGGCCTACCCGACCACCACCATCGGCTCCTTCCCGCAGACGACCGACATCCGCCAGGCGCGCCGCCAGTTCAAGCGCGGGGAGCTCGACGCCCCCGGCTACGAGGCCGCGATGCGCGCCGAGATCGCCCGCTGCGTGCGCGAGCAGGAAGCGCTGGGACTGGACGTGCTGGTGCACGGCGAGGCCGAGCGCAACGACATGGTCGAATACTTCGGCGAGCAGCTCGACGGCTATGCCTTCACCGGGAACGGCTGGGTGCAGTCCTACGGCTCGCGCTGCGTCAAGCCGCCCATCCTGTACGGCGACATCCAGCGCCCGCGCCCGATGACAGTGGCCTGGACCGCCTACGCCCAGTCGCTGACCGGCAAGCCGATGAAGGGCATGCTGACCGGCCCGGTGACCATGCTGAACTGGTCCTTCGTGCGCGACGACCAGACGCGCGCCCTCACCTGCCGCCAGCTGGCGCTGGCCATCCGCGCCGAGGTGCTGGACCTGGAGCGGGCCGGCGTGCGCGTGATCCAGATCGACGAGGCGGCCCTGCGCGAAGGCCTGCCGCTGCGCCGCGCGAATTGGGACGCCTACCTGGCGTGGGCGGTGGACGCCTTCCGCATCGCCGCCAACGGCGTGCGCGACGAGACCCAGATCCACACCCACATGTGTTATTCGGAGTTCAACGACATCCTCGCCGCGATCGCGGAGATGGATGCGGACGTGATCACGATCGAGACCTCGCGCTCGAACATGGAGCTGCTGGCGGCCTTCGACGACTTCCGCTACCCGAACGAGATCGGCCCGGGCGTATATGACATCCATTCGCCCAACATCCCAAGCCAGGAGCAGATCGTAGGGCTGATGCACCAGGCGGCTGCGCGCATCCCGGCGCAGCGCCTGTGGATCAACCCGGACTGCGGCCTGAAAACCCGCAGCTGGGAAGAGGTGCGGCCGGCCCTCGCCAATATGGTGGCGGCGGCCCGGACCCTGCGCCAGACCAGCGAAGTCTACTAGAGATATATCAAAAACTAATTTAGGACATCACAACATATCATTGGATTTATATTTTGCGACGCAGCATACTGCACCTGTCTCCACTATTTCTCCTCCAAGAAAATAGTCTTCAAGCCCGCGCAATGCGGGCTTTTTTTTTGGCTGCCTCGCCGAGCGCCATGAAAACGTCCGCAGTGCTAGAGTCGGCACTCCCCATCCGGACATGAACCGTGAGCGCACGAGAACTTTCGACACCGCGGCAAGCCAGGGTGGAAGACGTGTCGATGGGAGAAGCCTCCCTGCTCGATGCCCTCCCCGCCGCCGCCTTCATCTGTTCCGCCCAGCGCGAGCTGACCGCTGCAAACGACCTGTTTGCCGAGCTGCTCGGCCATGCCGCGCCCCAGCTTCAGGGGCTCCCGCTCGCCCAGCTCGGCGAGGCGACGCTGGCCGGGGGCGATGCGATGGATGCGGTGCTGGCCGGACAACTGCGCGCCTGTTCGTTCGGCATGCGTTTCCTGCGCGCCGACCAGCAGCTGGTCTGGTGCGCGGTGTCCATGCGGCAGGTGGATGCGGGGGGCAGTGCCGCGCTGCTGGCGCTGGTGCGCGACGCCAGTGCGGACCAGGTCGGCGAGATGGTCCTGCAAACCGTCGACGAGGGCTTCATCCTGCTCGACGAGCAGTTCCGCATCCTGCAGATCAACGCCGAGGCGCTGCGCATCGACGGCCGGCCGCGCGAACAGATCCTCGGCCGCCCCCATTGGGAGGTGTGGCCCGGGTCGGAAGACCTGCAGATCGGCGCCGCCTACCGCAAGGCCATGACGGAACGCGCCCACGTCCGCATCGAGCAGGTCTATCCCCACCTGGGGCAGGACATCTGGGTGGAAGCGCGGGCCTATCCCTTCCAGGACAAGCTCGCCGTGTTCTACCGCGACATCACGGAACGCAAGCGCGCGGAGCGGGCGCTCGCCGAAAGCGAAGCCAGTTTCAGGACCATCACGAAGGCCATGCCGCAGATCGTGTGGCCGACCCTGCCGAACGGCTATCACGACTACTTCAACGAGCGCTGGTACGAATACACCGGCTGGTCGGCAGGCTCGGGCGACGGCAACGCGTGGATCGGGCTGTACCACCCCGATGACATCGAGCGCACCATGCGCCGCTGGCGCTACAGCCTGGACACCGGCGAGCCTTGCGAGATCGAATACCGGATGCGCCACCATTCCGGCGAATACCGCTGGAACCTGGGACGCGCCCTGCCGCTGCGCGACCATACCGGCGCCATCATCCGCTGGATGGGCACCTGCACCGATATCCACGAGCAGGTGACCATCAAGGCCGCCCTGCAGGACACCCAGTCGCGCCTGACGGTCGCGCTGGAGGCGGCGCAGATCGGCACCTGGCGCTGGGATATCGCGGCCGGCACGATCAGGGGCGACCGCAACTTCACGAGCATGCTGGTCCTGCCGGACGAGGAGACGCAGCCCTTCGTGCGGATGCTGGCCTCGCTCCATCCGGACGACAGCGCCGCCGTCAAGGCCACCATCTCCAGCTCGATCGCGACCGGCGAACCCTACCTGCAGGTGTTCCGGGTGCTGCGTCCCGACGGCATGGTGCGGCACATCCAGGGGCGCGCGACGGTACAGCTGGATGCGGGCGCCAGGCCGGTCTCGATGTCCGGCGCCGTGGTCGACATCACGCAGCAGGTGGCGGCGGAAGAAGCGCGCCGGCTCAGCGAATCGCGCTTCCGCACCATCGTCGATTCGGACCTGATCGGCATCATCGAATTCCGCCACGACGGCACGCTGATCAAGGCCAACGACGCCTTCCTGAAGATGGTGGGCCTGACGCGCGAGGATTTCGACGCGCACGGGCTGTCGTGGCGCGACGCGACGCCGCCGGAGTGGCTGCCGCTCGACTGGGCGGCCCTGGAGAGCCTGAAGCTGACCGGCATCATGCAGCCCTTCGAGAAGGAGTACTTCCGCCGCGACGGCAGCCGCGTGCCGGTCTTCATCGGCGCCACCAGCTTCCAGGGCACGTATTCGGAGGGCATCGCCTACATCCTCGACATCAGCGAATTGAAGAAGGCGCAGCGCGCGCTCGAAGCCAGCGAGCAGACCTTCCGCACCCTGGCCGACAACATCCCGCAGCTGGCCTGGATGGCCGGCCCCGACGGCAACATCTACTGGTACAACAGAAGCTGGTTCGACTACACCGGCACCACGCTCGAGCAGGTGCAAGGCTATGGCTGGGAAAGCGTGCATCATCCCGACCATGTCGAGCGGGTCAAGGCGCACTATCACCAGGCCATCGTGGTCGAACAGCGCGTGTGGGAAGACACCTTCCCCCTGCGTGGCGCGAACGGCGAATACCGCTGGTTCCTGTCGCGCGCGGTGCCGGTGCGCGACCACGAGGGGCACATCCTGCGCTGGCTGGGCACCAACACCGACGTCACCGTGCAGCGCGAAGCCGAGGAAGCGCTGAAGAACGCCGACCGCAGGAAGGACGATTTCCTGGCGCTGCTCGCGCACGAGCTGCGTAATCCGCTCGCCCCGATCAGCACCGCGGCGCAGCTGCTCAAGCTGGGCGCCCAGAACCCGGACAACATCCGTCGCTCGAGCGAGATCATCGACCGCCAGGTCAAGCACATGCGCGACCTGGTCAACGACATCATGGATGTGTCGCGCGTGACCCGCGGCCTGGCCTCGGTCAACAAGGAAGAAGTGGACGTCGGCTCGGTGCTCGACAGCGCCATCGAGCCGACCCGCCCCCTGATCGATTCCAGGAAGCATACGCTGCACACCAGCATGCCGGCGCGCGGCGCGCTGGTGCTGGGCGACCGCACGCGCCTGGTGCAGGTGGTGGCCAACCTGCTGAACAACTCCGCCAAGTACACGCCGCCGGGCGGCACGATCCGGCTGACGGCGGAAGCGGATGCAGGCAGCGTGCGCATCGCCGTGGCGGACAATGGCCAGGGCATGGACGAGAACTTGCTGCCGCGCGTGTTCGAACTGTTCGCGCAGGCCGAACGCACGCCCGACCGGGCCGAAGGCGGGCTGGGACTGGGGCTCGCGCTGGTCAAGAGCATCGTGGAGCTGCACGACGGGACCATCAGCGCGCACAGCGAGGGCCCCGGCACGGGCAGCAGCTTCGTGATGACCCTGCCGCTGCTGCGCGAGACGCCATGACGGAAGTGGTCTGCACCATCGGCCACTCCAACCGCTCGATCGAGGAATTCATCGAGCTGCTGCAGACCCATGGCGTCGGGTGCGTGCTCGACATCCGCACCGTGCCCAAGTCGCGCCGCAATCCGCAGTTCGGCCAGGACAGCCTGCCGGCATCGCTGGCGCGGGCCGGCATCGGCTACCGCTACCTGGCCGGCCTGGGCGGCCTGCGCCGTCCGCGCAAGGATTCTCCCAACGCCGGCTGGCGCAACGAATCCTTCCGCGGCTACGCCGACTACATGCAGAGCGAGGAATTCGCGGAGAACGTGGACGTGGTGGCGCAGCTGGCCAAGGACGAGCGCTGCGCCCTCATGTGCGCCGAAGCCGTGCCCTGGCGCTGCCACCGCTCGATGGTGGCCGATGCGCTGACGGTGCGCCAGGTGCAGGTCGAGCACATCCTGGGCAAACAGGCGCGCCGACCGCACAAGCTCACGCCCTTCGCCCACGTGGAGGGTACGCGGATCACCTATCCTCCCAAGGCAGAGGGCGAGTCCGACTGACTCAGTTGAGCGAGCCGTCGGCGCGCAGCCGCTCGACCACCATGTCGACGAAGCTGCGCACCTTGGCGGCCGAGTGCCTGCCCTCGCGGTGGATCACGTGGATGGGCAAGGGCGGCGCCTCGTAGTCGCCCAGCACGATCTGCATCTCCCCCGCCGCCAGCTGGGACGCGACCTGGTAGGACAGCAGGCGCGCGATACCGAAGCCGCGCAGCGCCGCCTCGATCGCCGCATCGTTGGTGGTGACCGTCAGGCGCGGGCTGATCTTCAGGCTGAATGCTTCGCCGTCGCGCACGAACTTCCATTCCGAGGTCGGCGACAGGCCGCTGGCGGCGATCAGCACGTGCTCGCGCAAGTCCTCCGGCGAATGCGGCAATCCCCTCTCCTTCAGGTAGGCCGGCGAGGCACACAGCACGCTGCGCACCTGTCCCACGCGGATCGCCTGCAGGCTGGAATCCGGCAGGTGGCCGATACGGATGCCGGCGTCCAGTCCCTCTTCCACCAGGTGCACCACGCGGTCCAGGAACAGGGCCGACACCGTCACGTCGGGATAGCGCCGCAGGTAGTCGACCACCACCGGCGCCACGTACATGCGGCCGAACAGCACCGGCGCGGTGATCGCCAGGCGTCCGCGCGGGGTGGCGTTGACGCCGCCCGCCGCTTCGTCCGCTTCGTCGACCTCGGCGAGGATGCGGCGCGCATCCTCCAGGTAGCGCAAACCGGCCTCGGTGGCGCGCACGAAGCGCGTGGTGCGGGTCAGCAAGCGTACGCCCAGGCGCTGCTCGAGCGCGGAGACGGCGCGCGTCACCGCCGGCGCCGACATGCCCAGGCGGCGCGCGGCGGCGGAAAAGCTTTCGCTCTCGGCGACGGCGACGAAAACGCTCATCAGGTGCAGGCGGTCCATTCCATTATTCCGATAGATGAAAGAGTGTTGTTCATTCTACGGATATTCTTTTGCTGCGGTAAAGAGCGCAAGATTCTCCTTGCCGAAAGACTCACCAATCAAGGAGAACAGCATGAGCCGCATCACCGTCGTCACCAATGAATCCGCCAGCGCAGAACAGCGCGCCCTGCTGGACGCCATCCACGGCCAGCTGGGCATGGTGCCCAACTTCCTGAAGGTGCTGGCCAACTCGCCCGCCGCGCTGAAGGCCTTCCTGGGCCTGCACGGCATCGCCGGCGCAGGAAGCCTGAGCCTGCAGACCCGCGAGCGGATCGCCCTCGCCCTGGCCGAGCAGAACTCCTGCGAATACTGCCTGTCGGCCCACAGCGCCTTCGGCGGCCAGGCAGGCCTGAACGGCGACGAGATCCTGGCCAACCGCGCCGGCTCCAGCCAGGACGCCAAGGCCGCAGTGGCGGTGCGCTTCGCCCGCTCGCTGGCCGAGCACAAGGGCGAGGTCACCACGGCCGAACTGGTCGAGATGCGCGAGGCCGGCTACAGCGATGCCGACATCGTCGAGGTGATCACCCACGTGGGCATGAACATCCTGACCAATATTTTGGGCAAGGCCAGCCGCGTCGAGATCGACTTCCCGAAAGTGGCGCTGCAACGCGCCGCCTGACCAATCACGCACGAAGGAGCCGGCCATGGCACGCGCATTCTCCAGCATCGCCTACACGCCCTCGGTGCGCCGGGCGCAGGAACGCTACGGCAGCCGGGCCGCCAACGCCGGCTTCGATATCGACCCGAATACGCGCGACCGCGTCAGCGAGCGCGACGCCGCCTTCATCGAACGCGTCGAGACCTTCTTCATGGCCAGCAGCGGCGAGAACGGCTGGCCCTACGTCCAGCACCGCGGCGGTCCGCGCGGCTTCCTCAAGGTGCTGGACGAGCGCACCATCGGCTTCGCCGACTTTGCCGGCAACCGCCAGTACATCTCGGCCGGGAACCTGGAACACGACGCGCGCGTGATGCTGATCCTGATGGACTTCGCCACCCGCGGCCGGCTCAAGATCTGGGGCCGCGCCCGCATCGTGCACGAGCGCGACGAGCCGGAACTGGTGGCGAAGCTGGAAGTGCCGGCCTACCGCGCCCGCATCGAGCGCGCCTACGTGATCACGGTCGAAGCCTTCGACTTCAACTGCCCGCAGCACATCGTGCAGCGCTTCTCGGAAGAGGAGCTGGTGGAGATGGCGGCCGAGCCGGCGGGCCGAGCCATGCTGGGCAAGCTGCTCAAGCTGGCGCCCGACGCGCCGGCAAGCCTGGGCAGCGGGCCCTTATCGCTGGTGGTGAGCGGCATGCGCCAGCTCACGCCGCTGGTGCGCGCCTACAGCTTGGCGAGCGCCGACGGCGCTCCACTGCCGGAAGTCGCGCCCGGCGCCCACCTGGCGCTGCCGGTGCGTCTGCAGGATGGCCGCGAGGAAGTGCGCCACTACTCCATCGTCTCGGCAGCCCGTGCCGGCAAGGACTGGGAAGTCGCCGTGCTGCGCCGGGACGAGGACGGCGGGTCGGCCGCCGTGCAGCGCAATTATCAATTGGGCACGGTGCTGCATTGCGCCCTGCCCCGCAACGACTTCGTCCTGCACACGGACGCGCGGCCGGCGGTGCTGATCGCCGGCGGCATCGGCATCACGCCGCTGCTGCCGATGTGCGAAGCGCTGGCCGCGCGCGGCACGCCCTGGCAGCTGCACTATGCGGGCCGCACCCGTGCGCAGCTGGCTTACCGTGGCGAGCTGCCGCCCGGCGCACGCATCTATGCCGATGGAGAGCGGCTGGAGCTGAAGCGCATCGTGGCCGATGCGCCGCCAGATGCCGTGTTCTACGTTTGCGGCCCGGAACGGCTGCTCGCGGCGGTGCAGGCTTCCGGCATCGATCCCGCCCGCCTGCGTTTCGAACGCTTCGATGCCCCGGCAGGGGGCCAGGCCGTCGAACTGGTGCTGCGCCGCTCTGGCGTGACGGTACAGGTGCCGTCCGCCCAAAGCCTGCTCGACGCCATCCGCGCTGCCGGTATCGATGCGCCTTCCGACTGCCGCCTCGGCAACTGCGGCGCCTGCGCAGTGAAAGTGCTGGAAGGTGTGCCGGAGCACCGCGATGCTGTCCTCACCCGCAGCGAGCGCGAACTGGCCGGCCTGATGTGCCCCTGCGTCTCGCGCGCCCGCAGCGAACGCCTTGTCCTCGATCTTTGATAGTGAAGGAATCCACCATGAACGACAGCATCCAAGCCCGCCCACCATTTCCGCCCTTCACCCGCGAGAGCGCCATCGAGAAGGTCCGCCTGGCCGAAGACGGCTGGAACTCGCGCGATCCGGAGCGCGTCAGCCTGGCCTACACGCCGGACAGCCGCTGGCGCAACCGCGCCGAATTCGCGACGGGGCGTGCCGAGATCGTGCAATTCCTGAGCCGCAAATGGGCGAAGGAGCTCGACTACCGGCTGATCAAGGAGTTGTGGGCCTACGAAGGCAACCGCATCGCCGTGCGCTATGCCTACGAATGGCACGACGATTCGGGCAACTGGTTCCGTTCCTACGGCAACGAGAACTGGGAGTTCGACGAACAAGGCCTGATGCAGCGGCGGTTTGCCTGCATCAACGATCTGCCGATCAAGGAATCGGAGCGCAAGTTCCACTGGCCGCTGGGCCGTCGGCCTGACGGGCATCTTGGGCTAAGTGAGCTTGGACTATAGGGCGACGAACAAAACCTCACCACGCATTGTCGGTACGTCTGCTATCGCCTGTGCATTCAATCGGTGCTCGCAACACATTGGTTGAATCCTCAGAGTTGTCCTCAAACCCAAGTAAGCGCATGGTTGAGGCCTGCTTCAAGGTCTACAAGGGAAAACCTTGCTGAAGGAAGCACTACTGCAGTTAAAGCCACGCAGTCTATCTCTACACTCAACTGTTCCGGACGATGGTTTCCGGGAAATTTGCGTAGAGATAAGCGAACAGTTGCCTCGCTGAGCCAATCGCTCGAATCAACTGACCAAGATTCGTCGTCGAATGAAAGCAACCGACACTCTCGTTCTAGATCCCAAATGCTCGGGCTGTAAACCCATAATGAATTTCTAGCTTCCCATATGTCAACCCGCAACTGAAAACGCTGGCTTGGCGAAGTCGAAATTATTTCCATGTTTTTTACAGTTATTGGCTGGAGAGACTAGTCCGCTTCTGTCGATCTCAGCCGTTCCGTGAACGATAGCTTCGCTAAGCCGCTGTGCTGACGTTTTGTAGTCGGCGTCTTCCGTGGGCGCTCGTTCAGCAGCCCCGCCAACTAGTCGAAATTCTCCTTATACGGGACGCAGATTAACTACACCGTCAGCCCAAGTTCGCCCAGGATCGCGTCCTTCATCTGCTGCAGCTCCGGACTCGACACCTTGCGCGGGTGCGGCTGGGTGACAGCGAAGCTGGCCTGCACCCTGGTCGGCCGCGGCGCCAGCACCACGATGCGGTCGGCGAGATAAAGCGCTTCCTCGACATCATGGGTGATCAGGACCACGGTATGACGCTCTTCCTGCAGGATGCGCAGCAGTTCGTTCCGCATGCGCAGGTTCATCAGCGCGTCGAGCGCCGAGAAAGGTTCGTCCATATAGAGGATCTCGGGCTTGACCACCAGCGCCCGCGCGATCTCCACGCGCTTTAACATGCCGCCCGAGAGCTCACGCGGGTACGCGTTCTCGAAGCCTTTCAGCCCCACCATCTCGGCATAGTGATCGGCCAGCCGCGCCTTCCCGGCGCGCTCGCCTTCGTTCAGGCCGAACATCAGGTTCTCCTGCACCGTCAGCCAGGGGAACACGGAACCGTGCTGCGAGATCACGATCCCTTTCGGCCCCGGGCGCACCAGGCGCTCGCCATCGATCCTCACTGCGCCGCTGTCCGGCTGCTCGAAGCCCGAGATCATTTTCATCAGGGTCGACTTGCCGCAGCCCGACGGACCGACGATGGCGACGAATTCGCCGTCCTCGATCTCGAGCGAGATCCCGCCCACCACCGGCAGGGTCGTGCCGCCCTTGTTGAAGCTCTTGCGGATATCGTCGATGACGATCTTAACGGCCATAGCGCCACCTTACCGAGTTGAGTCCTTCCAGCCTGCGCATGACGGCGTCGAGCAGCAGCCCGATGACGCCGATGATCACCATGCCCGCCACCACCAGGTCGTAGCGGTTGCCGGCATTGCGCGCGTCGATGATCAGGTAGCCCAGTCCCGAGTTCCGCACGATCATCTCGGCCGCCACCACCACCAGCCAGGCCACGCCCAGGCCGATGCGCATGCCCACTACGATATCCGGCAGGACCGCCGGCACGATCACCTGGTGGAACATCTTCTGGCGCGAGACCCCGAAGTTCATGGCCGCGTGCAGGTAGCGCTGTTCGATGGTGTGCACGCCGTTCGCGGTCTGCACGATCATCGGGAACACGGCCGCCAGGAAGATCAGGAAGACCGGCGCCACGTCGCCCACGCCGAACCACAGGATGGCCAGCGGAATCCAGGCGATCGGCGAGATCGGCCGCAGGATCTGGAACAGCGGATTGAGCGTGTGGTAGACGCGGTCCACGCGTCCCATCCACAGGCCCACCGGCACGGCCACCGCGACCGCCAGCAAGAAGCCGACCGTCACCCGCATCAGGGACGCGCCGATGTGCTGCCACAGGGTGCCGTCGCGCGCCAGTTCGGCGGCGCCGGCCAGCACCTGGCCGGGGGTCGGGAAGATCAGGCTCTGGCTCTGCACGACGGACAGGTGCCACAGCAACACCAGTGCCACGATCAGCAGCAGCGCGGGCCAGCCGCGTTTGAGTTTATCCACGGGTGTTGCTTTCCTTGGTCAAGTGGGCGAGGCGCCAGCGCAGGCGCGCCAGGCCGGCTTCAGGAGCCGGTTCGACGATCACCTTCATCGAGCCGCTGGCATGAGCGGTGCAGTTGAATTCATTTTCGGAGACGGTCTCGAAAGGCATGCGGAAATCCTGGCCGGGCATGATCAGGACCGGCCCGAACATCTGCGGCACCTTGTCCTTGTTGCGCAGCAGGAGTACATCCTGCACGCCCAGGGTCAGGCGGATGGTCGAGGGCAGGATGTCGCGCTTGTCCCCCGCCATGCGGCGCTCCCAGGTGCCGGCCGGGATCTCGAACAGCTTGTCGCGGCTGTCCAGGTGAAGGGGCGCGAACATGGCCCAGCCCAGCACGCCCGCGATGCAGGCAAGCGTCAGCCAGAGGAGCCACAAGCGGTGAAGGATCCTCATGCCTACTTCTTCAACAGGATCGCGAGGTCATGCGCGATATCGGCGGCCGGGCGGCCGAAGGGCATCAGCGCGCGCAGCATGCCGCGCCGGTCGATGAAATACAAATACGAGGAATGGCCCAGCTGGTAGTCCGCCTTGCCCTCGATGACCTGTTTCGTCACGCTGATGCCGTAGTCGCGCAGCACGTCCTGGATCTGCTCCGGCGTACCGCTGATGCCGATGAAGCTCGGATCGAACTTGGCCAGGTAAGTGCGCAGGTGGCTGGCGGTGTCGCGCTCGGGGTCGACCGTGACGAACACTACCTGGACGTCGGCGGCGGCCGCGCCGAGCTGGGTGCGCGCCTGGGCCAGCGACGCCAGCGATACCGGGCAGACGTAGGGACAATGGGTATAGCCGAATTCCAGCACCACCACCTTGCCGCGCAGGCTGGAGAGCTTGAAGGGCTTGCCGGTCGACGCGGGGAGCGCGATCTCCGGCGCGGCGCGCGGCGGCTCGAACACGCCGGATTTCAGGTTCTGGGCCTGAGTTTGGCTGAGACTAAGTCCACAGCACAGCAGCAATGACAAAAGAAAGGTCTTCACAGCGGAATCGGCACCGGTTTGATGTTCCTGTAAAAGCTCTCGTCGACGTAGCGCTCGTAGGCCACCGGGCGCTTGAGCGTGCCCGCCTCGACCGACAGCTGCATCAGTTCGTCGAACTCGGCGCGGATCATGCGCAGGTCGCCATAGGTCACGCGGTCTTCCGGATTGTCCATCACGAACTTGATGATCTTCGGGTCCTGGCCAAAGTAGGTGCGGCTGGCGGCGATGTGGGCCGCCTTGTCGCGATTCGCCGGTCCCTTGTCCAGCCAGTCGCCGGCCGACTGGATGTGGTTGACCAGGTCCTGCACCAGCGGCCGGTCGGTCCGGATCAGGTCTTCGCGCACCGTGAGCACGCAGCAGATGTAGTTGCGCCACTCGTCGCGCGTCATCGCCAGCGGCCGCGCATAGCCGGCGCGCTGGGCGGCCGCGCCGAAAGGCTCGCCGGTGCAGTAGGCGTCCACGGCGCGCGCGTACAGCGCGGCCGGCATGTCCGGCGGCGCCATCTCGATCAGCGTGATGTCCTTGGGCGTCATGCCGGCGCGCGCCAGCATCTTGCGTAGGAAAAGGAAGTCGACCGCGAAGCGGCTGGGGATGGCGATGCTCTTGCCGCGCAGGTCGCGGAAAGTGCGCGCCGGCGAATCGGTGCGCACCATGATCACCGCGCCCGAGCGGTGGCCGAGCGAGACGATCTTGAGCGGGATGCGGCTGTCGACCAGGTCCATGACCAGCGGCGCGAGCATGTAGGCGGCCTGGATGCGGCCGGTCATCAGCGATTCCTTGACCTCGGGCCAGCCGCTGAACTTGGCGTAGGCGAAGGGCGATGGCCCGGCGCCGCGCTGCGCGTTGAGGCGGGTGCGCGCCTGGCAGGCGATCGGCAGGGTCAGGTTGCAGGTCACCGGCAAGCCGCCGACGATCAGCGGCTTCGCCGCGGCTGCCTGCAGCGGCGCCGGCAGCATCAGGGGTGCGGCGGCGGCCACGGCGCTTTTGAGCACCTGCCGGCGGCGCAGCGCGTGGAGTGTGGCAAGCTCGTCAGGCATCATGGCTAAGACCAAAGCGGGAGGAAAAACGTTTCCAGATTGTACAACAGCTGTCCTGGCGCTAGTACGACCGCATAATCGCCGGCATCGGCCGTCATGCATATCCAATTTATGCAGCCACCGGCAGTGGCGTCATGTAATCTTGCCAATGACCTCACATCCACAGGAGACTGTCTTGCTGCGCCTGCCATTCACCCTGCTCCTCGCTGTCACGATCAATGCCGGCGCTGCCGACTTCGAACCCGGCAAGCTGAAAGGCCCGAAGAACGGCCCGCAGAATGAAGTGCTGGTCCTCGGCACGCCCCACCTGTCCCAGCTGCCGGCCAACTTCGCGCCGGCCGGGCTGGGCACGCTGAACGAGCGCCTTGCCGCATGGCGCCCGCAGGCGATCGCCATCGAAGCCCTGTCGGGCACGCAGTGCGCCTTCATGCGCCAGTTCCCGCACCGCTACCAGGACTCGATCGACTCCTACTGCTGGGACCCGGCGCCCGCACGCGCCGCCACCCTGCTGGACGTACCGGCCGCCACCCGGCAGGTAGAAACCATGCTGGCGTCCTGGCCTTCCGCGCCGAGCGCCGCGCAACGGCGGCGCCTCGCGGCGCTGTTCCTGGCGGCGGGCGAGCCGGCATCGGCCGTGGTCCAGTGGCTGCGCCTGCCCGAAGCGGAGCGCAAGAGCGGCGACGGCCTGAGCGCAAAACTGGTGAGCACCTTGAACACGCTGCGTGGGAAGCGCAACGAAACCTATCTGATCGCCGCCCCGCTGGCAGCGCGCCTGGGCCTCGAGCGCCTGCATGCCTTCGACGACCATACCGCCGACCAGCCGATGAAGGACGAAGCGGACCACAAGCGCTATGGCGCGGCGCTCATGAAGGCCTGGGACAACCCCGCCGGCGCGAAGCGCAAGCAACAGGACGAGGCGATCTACGCGCGCATCGGCAGCCCGGAAGGCGTGCTGGCCATGTACCAGGCCCTGAACGCGCCCGACCAGTGGCAGCTTGTGTTCGACAACGATTTCGGCGCGGCCCTGGAAGAGCCCTCGCCCCAGCGCTATGGACGCGACTACGTCGGCTACTGGGAAACCCGCAACCTGCGCATGGCCGCCAATATCCGCGAACTCATGAACGTGCGCATCGGCGGCCGGATCCTGGTGCTGGTGGGCGCATCGCACAAAGGCTACCTCGACGCCTATCTCGACCAGATGCACGACCTGCGCCTCGCCGACGCGCAGCAAGTCCTCAAATAAGCCTCCCTCCCCCGGACAACGCCTGAGCCGCTGCGCACATATCGATATACGCTGAGCGACTCAGGCGTTTTTCGCATGTGCTAGCGCGAAGAGATTCGTTCTCTTCGCTCGAGCCCATCGATACCATCTTCGCAACGTCATCACCTGTCATGACAGGTCAACCAGGACTTGCGAATGCCCTCTTTCCGTGCCATCGAACCCTCTCCCGTGCCGCTGTACTCGCAGGTGCGCGAGCGCCTGCGCGAACGCATCCTCGACGGCACCTACGGCCAGGACACGCGCCTGCCGGCCGAAAGCGAGATCGGCGCGATCTTCGGCGTCAGCCGCATCACGGTGCGCCAGGCCCTGGGCGACCTGCAGAACGAAGGCCTGATCGTCAAGGTTCCAGGCAAGGGATCGTTCGTGGCGCGCAGCCGCCCGAGCCAGGACCTGAGCCGCCTGGAGGGCTTCGGCGAAGCGATGTCGCGCCAGGGCCACCGCATCGTCAATCGCGTCGTATCGCACCTGGACCTGCCGGCGCCGCCCGCGGTCGCCGCACGCCTGGACCTGGCTCCCGGTGCGCTGGTCACCGAGATCCGGCGCGTGCGCTTCCTCGACCACGCCCCGGTCTCCTTCGAAGTGAGCTACCTGCCGCTGGAAGTCGGCCGCCGCCTGCGCCGCGAGAACCTGGCCGAGCGCGACATCTTCCTGATCCTGGAAAGCGACTACGGCATCGGCCTGGCCCATGCGGACATCCAGATCGGCGCCATCAACGCCGACGCCGCGCTGGCGGCGGCGCTCTCGATGGCGCCGGGCGCGGCCCTGCTGCGCATCGAGCGCCTGACCTGGAGCCTCGATGGCGCGCCCCTCGATTTCGAATACCTGTACGTGCGCGGCGAGGCCTTCCAGTACGCCCTGCGCCTGCCCCGCCACCCTCACTCAATTCAAGGAAGCTGATATGGAAACACATGTGCGAACCGTCGACGTCCTGGTGATCGGCGGCGGCACCGCCGGCCCGATGGCCGCGGTCAAGGCCAAGGAAGCCGACCCGGGCCTGCGCGTCCTGCTGCTGGAAAAGGCCAACGTGAAACGCAGCGGCGCCATCTCGATGGGCATGGACGGCTTGAACAACGCCGTGGTGCCGGGCTTCGCCACGCCCGAGCAGTACGTCAAGGAGATCACCATCGCCAACGACGGCATCGTCAACCAGAAGACGGTGATGGCCTATGCGCAAAACAGCTACGCCATGATCGAGGAACTGGACAGCTGGGGCGTCAAGTTCGAGAAGGACGAAACCGGCGACTACGCCATGCGCAAGGTGCACCACATGGGCACCTATGTGCTGCCGATGCCGGAAGGGCACGACATCAAGAAGGTGCTGTACCGGCGCCTGAAGCGCGCCCGCGTGGAGATCACCAACCGCCTGGTCGCCACCCGCCTGCTCACCGCGCCGGACGGCGCCATCGCCGGGGCGATGGCCTTCGACTGCCGCAGCGGCGACTTCCACGTGATCCGCGCCAAGTCGGTGGTGCTGGCCACCGGCGCCGCCGGGCGTCTCGGCCTGCCCGCCTCGGGCTACCTGTTCGGCACCTACGAGAACCCCACCAATGCCGGCGACGGCTACAGCATGGCCTACCACGCGGGCGCCGAGCTGTCCGGCATCGAATGCTTCCAGATCAATCCCCTGATCAAGGACTACAACGGCCCGGCCTGCGCCTACGTCACCGGTCCCTTCGGCGGCCACACCACCAACAGCCGCGGCGAGCGCTTCATCGAGTGCGATTACTGG
The DNA here is from genome assembly GCF_018119385.1 of Massilia sp. AB1. Classification (NCBI taxonomy): domain Bacteria; kingdom Pseudomonadati; phylum Pseudomonadota; class Betaproteobacteria; order Burkholderiales; family Oxalobacteraceae; genus Massilia; species Massilia sp. AB1. Next base: position 26,742 of record NZ_JAGKSG010000016.1, read on the forward strand.
AGCGGCCAGATGATGCAGGAATTCTACAACGAGCTCCAGGGCGGCAACGGGCCGGTGTTCCTGAAGATGAACCACCTGGCCGAGGAAACCATCCAGACCATCGAGACCATCCTGCACACCAACGAGCGCCCCAGCCGCGGGCGCTTCCACGAAGGCCGCGGTACCGACTACCGCAGCCAGATGGTGGAGATGCACATCTCCGAGATCGGCCTGTGCAGCGGCCACTCGGCCTCCGGCGTCTGGGTCGACGAGCAGGCGCGCACCACGGTGCCTGGCCTGCACGCGGCCGGCGACCTGGCCTGCGTGCCGCACAACTACATGCTGGGCGCCTTCGTCTATGGCCGCCTGGCCGGCGAGAGCGCGGCCCGCTGGTGCGCGCAGAACGGCCTTCCCCCGCTGGACGAGGAACAGGTGGAGTGCGAGCGCGCCCGCGTCTGGGCGCCGCTGGCGCGCCAGGACGGCCTGCCGCCCAACCAGGTGGAATACAAGCTGCGCCGCATGGTCAACGACTACCTGCAGCCGCCCAAAGTCACGCGCAAGATGGAGATCGGCCTGCAGCGCTTCGAGGCGATCCGCGCCGACCTGGACCGGATCCAGGCCCGCAATCCGCACGAACTGATGCGCGCAATGGAAGTGCATGCGATCCGCGACTGCGCCGAGATGGCCGCGCGCGCCTCGCTCTACCGCACCGAGAGCCGCTGGGGCCTGTACCACAACCGCGTCGACTACCCGGGCCGCAACGACGCCGAGTGGTTCGTCCACGTGCAACTGAAGAAGGAAGACGGCCACATGCGCTGCTTCAAGCGCCCGGTCGATCCCTACATCGTGCCGCTCGACGACCAGGAAAAGAACGCCTACCGCCAGCTGCGCGTGCAGCCGGCGCCCCAACCCATCGCCGCCTGAGGAGTACCCATGCCGACCACGATCAACATCACCAGCGTCCCCGTCACCGTGGACGAGGACAACTGCATCGCCCACAAGGGCTGCACGGTCTGCGTCGACGTCTGCCCGCTCGACGTGCTGGCCATCGACCTGAGCAAGGGGAAGGCCTACATGAAGTTCGACGAATGCTGGTACTGCATGCCCTGCGAGAAGGACTGCCCGACCGGCGCCGTCCACGTCGACATCCCCTATCTGCTGCGCTGAACGAACCCACCATAAGGAGAACACAATGAAGCTGCGCCTCCCCATCACCGCCCTTGCCTTGCTGCTTGCCCTCGGCAGCGCCAACGCCGCCGAGACCATCCGGGTCGCCATCGGCACCCAGGACACCACCATCAACTGCGCCACCGGCGGCCTCCTGATCCGCGAACTCGGCCTGCTGGAGAAATACCTGCCGCGCGACGGCAAGTACAAGGACGTCAAGTACGACATCCAGTGGAAGAACTTCACCTCGGGCGCGCCGCTGACCAACGAGATGGTCGCGGGCAAGCTGGACATCGGGGCGATGGCCGATTTCCCCGGTTCCTTCAACGGCGCGGCCCACGCCAAGGCCGGCAAGAAGAGCCTGTTCATCAGCGTCCTGTCGGGCAGCACCCAGGGCTCGGGCAACGGCATCGTGGTGCCCAAGGCGTCAAGCGTGCAGTCGCTGGCGGAACTGAAGGGCAGGACCATCTCGGTGCCCTTCGCCTCGACCGCCCACGGCATGCTGCTGCGCGCCGTCAAGGCGCAGGGATGGGACCCTGAACGCGACGTCAACATCACCACCCAGGCGCCGGAAGTCGCCGGTTCCGCCCTGCAGAGCAACAAGGTCGAGGCGCACGCCGACTTCGTGCCCTTCGCCGAGCTGTTCCCGCACCGCGGCTTCGCCCGCAAGATCTTCGACGGCTCGCAGGCCAAGGCGCCCACCCTGCACGGCAGCCTGGTCGACGCCGAGTATGCGAAGAAGTACCCGGAAGTCGTCACCGCCTACCTGCGCGCGGCCGTCGAAGCGGACCGCCTGATCGCCGCCGAGCCGGAAAAGTACAGTGAGCTGATCGCCAAGGTCACCGGCATCGAGGCCGAGGTGAACTACCTGTTCCACGGCCCGCTCGGCCTGCAGACGCGCGACTTCAGCTGGAAGCCCGAGTACCGCCAGGCGGTCAAGACCTCGATCGAGACCCTGCGCCTGCTCAAGCGTACCGAGAGCGACATCGATGCGGACAGTTTCATCAACGACAGCTATATCCGCGCCGCCTACAAGCAGGCCGGCCTGGACTACGACAAGCAGCTGAAGAACTACGCCAAGCTGCCGCTCACGGCCAAGGATGCGCTCACCGGCAAGCCGATTCTCGATGCCAAGCGCCTGACCCAGATCTGGGTGCAGGGCGAGCCGCTGGTGCGCCACTACGGCAGCGCTTCCGCCGCTTTCGCCGAGCTGCGCAAGCTGGAAGCGGCCGGCAGGAAGATCCGCACCGTGTACGCCCACGACCAGGATTCCGGCCTGAAGCTGCTGGCCGGCGACGCCTGGTTCGTTGTCAGCGGCAAGGAGATCAGCGCCTTCCTGCTCAAGGCCGACGCCGACGCCCACGCGCACAAGACCAAGGGCAAGGTGGTCGACTTCGACGCCCTCAAGGCCGGCAAGTCCGTCTAAGCCGCGGAGCCGCCATGCAAGCGATCGCCACGACGCTTTTCGACCCCGCCGCGCTGCGCAGGCTGGGGCGCGTACTGCTGCGCGTCCTGTCGGTGCTGGCCTGCATCGCGGCCTGGCAATGGGCCGCATCGCGCCACCTCGACCTGGGCCTGGTCACCTTCCAGAACGTGCCCTCGCCGCGCGACGTGATCGAGGCCGCCCTGGCGCTGATCGAGTCGCCCAAGCTGGAGCAGCACCTGAAGGCCAGCGTCTACCGCGTGTTCGCTGGCTTCGCCGGGGCGCTGGTGGTGGGCATCGCGCTCGGCCTCGTCATCGGCCGTTCGCGCCTGCTGGAAGACGTGCTGCTGCCGCCGCTGGAAGTGCTGCGGCCGATTCCGGCGGTGGCCTGGATTCCGCTAGCGATCCTGATGTTTCCCTCGTCCGAGATGTCGATGGTCTACATTACCTTCATCGGCGCCCTGTTCCCGATCCTGCTCAACACCATCCACGGCGTGGAAGGGGTCGATCCGCGCCTGATCGCCTCCTCGCGCAGCCTGGGCGCGGGACGCTGGACCATTTTCACGGAAGTGATCCTGCCGGCCGCCGCACCCAGCATCGTCACCGGCCTGTCGATCGGCATGGGCACGGCCTGGTTCTGCCTGGTGACGGCGGAAATGATCTCCGGCCAGTTCGGGATCGGCTACTACACCTGGGCCTCGTACACGATCCAGAACTATCCCGAGATCGTGGTCGGCATGCTGTTCATCGGCGTGATCGGCATGGGCAGCAGCATCCTGGTGAAGCGCATCGGCAACCTGTTCCTGCCGTGGTACCTCATGCAAAGGAAGAAGCGATGAACCAGACCACCTCCGTGGAACACCGCCGCCTGGCCGAAGGCCTGGGCGGCATCGAGATCGAACGCCTGTCGATCCGCCTGGGCGAAGGCCGGCAGGCATTCGACGCGGTGCAGGATGTGTCGCTTTCCATCGCGCCCGGCGAATTCGTGTGCGTGCTCGGCCCCTCGGGCTGCGGCAAGTCGACCCTGCTGGGCGCCCTGGCCGGCCACTGGCAGCCCAGCGCCGGCGCGATCCGGGTCGACGGCGAGGCGGTGGCCGGGCCGCACCCCGAGCGCGGCCTGGTATTCCAGCACCACACCCTCTTCCCCTGGAAGAAGGTGCTCGACAACGTCGCCTTCGGTCTCAAGATGCAGGGCGTGGGCCGGCGCGCACGCCACGAGCGGGCGCGCGAGCTGCTGCGCCTGGTGGGGCTGGAAGGCTTCGAGGACCGCTATCCCATCCAGCTCTCGGGCGGCATGCAGCAGCGCGTGGAGATCGCGCGCGTGCTGATCAACCAGCCGCGCGTCATGCTGATGGACGAGCCCTTCGGCGCGCTCGACGCCCAGACCCGCCTCAAGATGCAGGAACTGCTGCTCGAGGTCTGGGCCAGGGTGAAGACCACGGTCGTCTTCATCACCCACGATATCGACGAAGCGCTGTTCCTGGCGGACCGCATCCTGGTGATGAGCCCCCGGCCGGGCCGCATCATCGACGAGATCCGGCTGGATTTCGAGCGCCCGCGCCACCCGGACCTGATGACCTCGCCGCATTTCACCCAGCTCAAGCGCCATTGCCTGTCGCTGCTGCATCCGCAGGCCAGCGTGAATCCGCTGGCGCGGCTCAGCGCCCTGGGCCCGCAGACGGCATCCATTCACAACGTATAAGGACTCCCCGTGACCAACGCATTATTCGACGCCCTCCTTGCGCGCCTGCAGGACACTGACGCCACCGTGCGCCGCATCGCGGTGCTGGACCTGGCCGACCTGGACGGCGAGGCCCATGTGCCGCTCCTGATCCAGGCGTTGGACGACCCGGAAGCATCCGTCCGCGCCGAAGCGGCGCGCGCCCTGGAAGCTTTCGAGTCCCCGGCCAGCGTGCAGAACCTGGCCCGCCTGCTGTCGGATACCGACGAGGAAGTGCGAGCGGCGGCCGCGCAAAGCCTGTCCGAGCTCAAGCAGCCCGCCTCGGCGGCCTACCTGGTTCCCTATATCGGCGGCAGCGAGAGCTTCGTGCGCGCGGCGGCCCTGCGCGGCGTACGCGAGCTGCGGGTGGCTGCGAGCTTAGCGCCCGCCCTGGACGCGCTGGGCGATGCGGACCCGCTGGTGCGGCGCGAAGCGGTCGCCGTGCTCGGCTACCTCAAGCATCCCGAAGCCCTGCCGGCGCTGACGCGCATCCTGGCCGACGACGCCTCCTTCGAGGTGCGCCGCGCGGCGGCCGGTGCGCTCGGCTATGCGGACGGTGCGCAAGTGGGTCCCGCCCTGCTGGCGGCGCTGAAGGATGGGGCCTGGCAGGTGCGCGAAGAAGCCGCCACCACGCTCGGCAAGCTGCGCCTGGCGCATACCCCTGGCGCGCTGGTGGCGGCGCTGGACGATCCCTTCTGGCAGGTGCGCCTGCGCGCCGCGCGCAGCCTGGGCCGGCTGCGCAGCCATGACGCGCTGCCCGGCCTGATGGCGGCGCTGGAACACACGATCAGCAACCTGCGCAAGGAAGCGGCCCTGGCCCTGGGCGAGATCGGCGCGCCGGCCGCACTGGGCGCCCTGCAAGCGGCCGCCAACGACCCGGATCCGGAAGTACGCAAGTCGGTGCGCCTGGCCATCGGCCAGATCGGAGCGGCGGCATGAGCGCGCTGCCCGAGGCGATCGACAACCATGCCGGCCAGGGCGTGCTGGCCCTGCGCTGGGCCGACGGCCGCACGGTGCGCTGGACCCACGCGGACCTGCGCGTGGCCTGTCCCTGCGCGGAGTGCCGGGCGCGGCGCCGTGCGGGCCAGGCCGTGGAGGCAGCGGCGGAGCTGCGCATCGCCGCCATCGAACCGGTGGGCGCCTATGCGCTCAACCTGGCCTTCGCCGACGGGCATCGGCGCGGCATCTATCCCTTCGAGATGCTGGCGGGCTCGCCGAACTAAGCGGCTATCCTGGCGCGGGCTGCGGAAGCGACGTTCTTCAGCCAGGGATTGGCCGCATGCCAGCGCTCCGCGAAGGCCTGGATCGCCGGCAGGTGCTGGAGCGACGCCCCCAGCATGTCCAGCCCGTCCATGAACATCCGCTGGTGGCGGCCGCTCAGGGTGAAGCTGGCCGTACCCGTCGCGCTGATCACTTCCAGGCGTTCGACGTCGATGCGCACCTGCATCGGCGCGCCGGACGCCGCCTCCGCGAACAGGCGCTCGGCGTCTTGTTCCGACACGGTGGCCAGCATCAGGCCATTGTTCATGGCGTTGGAGTAGAAAATCTCGCCGAAGCTCGAGGCGATCACCGCGCGCACGCCGAACTGCTGGAGTCCCCAGACCGCGTGTTCGCGGCTCGAACCGCAGCCGAAATTCGCGCCGCCCAGGAGGATGGACGCGTCGGCGTAGACCGGCTGGTTCAGGACGAAGTCCGGGCGCGCCTGGCCGTGGCCGTCGAAGCGCAGGTCGTACAGGACGCCGCGGTCCAGTCCCGCCTTGTCAATGCCGCGCAAGAACTGCTTGGGCATGATCTGGTCGGTGTCGAGATTGGCGATCGGAAGCGGCGCGGCGACGCCCTCGATGATGGTGTGCTTATTCATGGTGTGCCAGCAGCTTTCGTACGTCGGTGATCTGGCCGGTGACCGCGGCGGCGGCGGCCATGGCGGGGCTCATCAGGTGGGTGATCGCACCGCGTCCCTGGCGGCCTTCGAAGTTGCGGTTGGTGGTGGACGCGCAGCGCGTGCCCGGCGCCAGCACGTCGTCGTTCATGGCCAGGCACATCGAGCAGCCCGGCTTGCGCCATTCGAATCCGGCCGCGACCAGCCTGGCGGCGATGCCTTCGCGCTCGGCCTGGTCCCGCACCGCGCCCGATCCGGGCACCACCATGGCGCGCACGCCGGGCGCCACCTTGCGCTCGCCGATCACGTCGACCACGGCGCGCAGGTCTTCGATGCGGCCATTGGTGCAGGAGCCGATGAATACGTGCTGGATCGCGAGACCTTCCAACGGCATGCCGCTGCTGAGGCCCGTGTACTGCAGCGCCCGCGCATCCGAGGCGCTCAAGGGCGCCGGGATGGGACTAGTCACCGGCAAGGCCTGGTCCGGGCTGGTGCCCCAGGTGACGGTCGGGGCCAGCCCGGCGGTGCTGAAACGGTGCTCGGCGTCGAAGCGCGCGTCCGGATCGCTTGCGAGCAGGCGCCATTGTTCCAGCGCGCGCTGTTTCATGTCGGCGTCGCCGGCCAGGTCCGGGCAATGGGCGAGCACGTAGTCGATGGCCGTCTCGTCGGGCGCGATCAGCGCGCCGCGCGCACCTGCTTCGACTGCCATGTTGCAGAGCGTGAAGCGCGCTTCGGTGCTGAGGGCGTCGATCGCGCTGCCGCAGAACTCGACCACATAGCCGCGGGCTCCTTGAGCGCCGATGCGGGCGATGACCATCAGGATCATGTCCTTGGCGGTGGTGCCGGCCGGGAGCTTCCCATCGATCCGGATGCGCATGTCCTTCGCCAGGCGGTAGACCAGAGTCTGGGTGGCCAGCAGGTGCTCGACCTCGGTGGTGCCGATGCCGAAGCCCAGGGCGCCAAGGGCGCCGTAGGTGGTGGTGTGGCTGTCGCCGCAGATCACGACCATGCCCGGCCTGATCATGCCATGCTCGGGAGCGATCACGTGCTCGATGCCCTGCCAGCGGTCGTTGGTATCGAACAGCGGAATGGCCTGCCGGTCGCAGTTGCGCTTGAGGTTGGTGGCCTGCAGCGCGGAATCGGCATCCTCGATGATGCGGAACTTGTCCGCCTTCGTGGGAATGATATGGCTGACGGTGGCGACGTTCTGCCCCGGGTACAGGGTCTTCAGGCCGCGTGCGTCCAGGCCGGCGAAGGCCTGGGGGCTGGTGTACTCGTTCATCAGGTGCAGGTCGGCGTACAGCAGGACGTTGTCGTCGTCCAGCTGGGCGACCGTGTGCGAGTCCACCAGTTTTCGGTAAAGAGTCTTGCTCATTGTCTCAGGCTTGTTGGTTTATTCAGCGGTAATGCCGCGTTCCTTGATCAGCTTGGCCCACAGCGGCAGTTCCTGCGCCAGCCGCGCCTGGGCCTGGGCCGGGGTCGACGGCGACGGATCGAAGCCGTCCTTGACCAGCTTGTCCTTCAGCTCGGGCGAATTGAGCGCCTTGTTGAGCGAGGCATTGAGCTTGTCGATGACCGGCTTGGGCGTATTCGCTGGGGCGAAGACCATGAACCAGGTTTCGAAGTTGTAGCCGGTGGCGCCCGATTCCTGCAGGGTCGGCACGTCGGGCAGCAGCGGGGAACGCTTTGGCCCGGTGACGCCGATCGCACGCAGTTTGCCGGCGCGGACGTGGGGCACGGCCGCGGACAGCACCGGGAAGCTCATGTCGACCATGCCGGCCATCGTGTCGAGCAGCGCCGGGCCGCCGCCCTTGTAGGGCACGTGGGTGATGTCGGTGTGGGTGACGTCCTTGAACAGTTCGGCCGCCATGTGGAAGGTGCTGCCCGGCCCGGCCGAGCCGTAGTTGAACTTGCCCGGCTTGGACTGGGCGGCGGCCAGCAGCGCCTTGGTGTCCTTGCCCGGGAAGGCCGGATTGACGACCAGGACGTGCTGGGACGAGGCGACCATGCCGATCGGCGCCAGATCCTTGAGGGTGTTGTAGGGAAGCTTGGGGAAGAGCGCCGGGTTGATGGCCAGCGAGACCGTCTGCAAGCCGATGGTGTAGCCGTCCGGGTCGGACTTGGCCACCGCGTCGACGCCGATGTTGCCGCCCGCGCCGGCCTTGTTCTCCACATAGATGCTGCCGCCGGCCGCCTTGGCCCACTCGTCCACGATGCGCCGGGCCACGATGTCCGCGCTGCCGCCGGGTGCATAGGGCACGACCAGGCGGATCGGACGGGTCGGATAGTTCTGGGCGGATGCGGCAGTCGATGCCGCAGTCGATGCAACGGCCGCTGCGGCGAGCAGCGCGAGTTTCAGCTTCATGGGTCTCCTCCGGTGTTTGTCTGGTTTTTTACTACCGGACCATCATATTCAAAAAAACGATCTATATAATTCACCTTCCGGCATTTCATTAGGTCGCACAGGTTACGAATGGACGGAATATCCGATTTGTCGTTCTTCTCGCTGCTGGTACGCCAGGGCAGCCTTGCCGCGGCGGCCCAGGAACTGGGCATCACGCCGCCCGCGGTGAGCAAGCGGCTGGCGGCCATCGAGGCGCGGCTGCGGGTGCGGCTGCTCAACCGGACCACGCGCCGCATGAGCCTGACGCCGGAGGGCGAAACCTACCTGGCGGAAGGTGAACGCCTGGTGCTCGAGCTGGAAGCGCTGGAGCGCAAGATCTCCGGTGGCAGCGTCGTTCCCCAGGGACTGCTGCGGGTCAGCGCCACCCTGGGCTTCGGCCGCCGGCATGTGACGCCGCAGCTGTCGCGCTTCGCGGTCGAGTATCCCGAAGTCGAGGTGCAGCTGCACCTGACCGACCGCCCGGTGAACCTGGTGGAGCAAGGCTTCGACCTGGCCTTCCGTTTCGGCGAGCAGCCGGACGCGCGTCTGACGGCGCGCAAGCTGGCCGACAACCGGCGCTTCCTGTGCGCCGCGCCCTCCTACATCGCCGCGCGGGGCATGCCGGCCTCGCCGCGCGACCTGCACAACCACAGCTGCATCGTCCTGCGCGAGAGCGACGAGATCTTCGGGCAATGGCATTTCCGCTCGGGGGCGAAGCAGGAGACGGTCAAGGTCAGGGGCCAGCTGAGCACCAACGATGGCGAGGCGGCGCTCGCGTGGGCGCTCGACGGGCACGGCATCGTGCTGCGCTCGGAATGGGATGTCGCGCCCTATTTGCGTTCCGGGCGGCTGCGCCCCGTGCTGACGGACTGGGTAACGCCGCCGGCCGACATCTACATGCTGTTCCCGACCAAGAGCCATCTGCAGGCCAAGACCAGGGCGATGGTCGATTTCATGCTCGAAGCGTTCGCGGACAAGCGCAGGACCGAGCGGTCAGCCAGAAGCGATAGCGAATTGCTTTGGTGATCCCGGCTGTGGCCATGTACATCCTCAAGGCCTCAAGCAAGTTATCCAGCGCTAACCAAGAAAGACCCGCACTGCTTAGCAGCTCTTAAGCCTTTTGGGATGGCGCCCGGACCTTCCCACGCTGAAAATGCTCCGCCAGGAAATCAATGAACGCCCGCGCGCGAATGGTCTGGTTACGCTGGCTCGGATAGTAGACGAACAGGTCGGCCGAGGGCAGCGTGAACTCCGGCAGCACGATCCTCAGCCTGCCGCTGTCGAGATACTTGGCCAGGTCCCATTCCGAGCGGATCAGGATGCCCTGGCCATCCAGCGCCCAGCCGAGAACGATGTCGCCGTCGTTGCTCGACAGGTTGCCGTGCACCTTGACGACTTCGGTATGGTCTTGGTACTGGAAGCGCCAGATGCCGTAGGCGTCGTCGTTCTGCCGGTGGATGATGCAGCGGTGGCTGGCCAGGTCCGCCAGCGTCCTGGGCGCACCATGGCGTTCGAGATAACCCGGCGACGCGCACAAGAAGCGCCGGTTCGACATGATGCGGCGCGCATTCAGGCGCTTGTCCGGCAGCGCCCCGAAGCGGATCGCCAGGTCGAAGCCGCTCTCGACCAGGTCGATCGGCTTGTCGGTCACCTCCATCTGCACTTCCACATCGGGATAGCGCGCCGAAAAGCGCGAGACCAGCGGCGCGATGGTCGTGCGGCCAAAACCCAGGGTGGCGTTCACGCGCAGCAGCCCTTTGGGCGTGGAGCGCCCCTGCGCTACCGCGTCTTCCATGTCCCTGATGTCGTCCAGGATGCGCGCCGCGTACTGGAGATAGGTCTCGCCCTCGCTGGTGAGACTAACGCTGCGCGTGGTCCGGTTGAGCAGGCGCACGCCCAGGCGGGCTTCGAGCGCCGCCAGGCGCTTGGTGGCCGCCGGCGGCGTCAGGTCCATCGCCCGCGCGGCGGCAGCCAGGCTGCCGAGCCGGGCGACCAGGACGAAGAACTGCATGTCGGAAGTAGGCTCAGTCTTCACTTCTACTCAATACATAATTGAATCCAGGAGAATTATAGGCCACTTCCGGGCGCGTAAGCTAGGGACTTTCCAGTCAGGAGTCCATTGTGAGAATCGTCGAAATCCGCGAAAAAACCGTCCCGATCAGCTCGCCCATCCGCAACGCCTACATCGACTTCAGCAAGATGACCCTGAGCCTGGTCGCCGTGGTCACCGACGTGATCCGCGACGGCAAGCCGGTGGTCGGCTACGGCTTCAACTCCAACGGCCGCTACGGCCAGGGCACCCTGATGCGCGAGCGCTTCATTCCGCGCATCCTGGAAGCCGACCCGAGCTCGCTGCTCGACGACAGCGGCGCAAACCTGGACCCGCACAAGGTCTGGAACTGCATGTTCACCAACGAGAAGCCCGGCGGCCATGGCGAGCGCTCGGTGGCGATCGGCACCATCGATATGGCGATCTGGGATGCGGTGGCGAAGATCGAAGGCAAGCCCCTGTTCCAGCTGCTGGCCGACCGTTACGGCAACGGCCAGCCTGACCGCAAGATCTTCGTCTACGCGGCCGGCGGCTACTACTACCCGGGCCAGGACCACGAGAAGCTGAAGGACGAGATGCGCAGCTACATCGACCGCGGCTACACGGTGGTCAAGAAGAAGATCGGCGGCGCTTCGCTGGACGAGGACCTGCGCCGCATCGACTCCATCCTGTCGGTGCTGCAGGACGGCCAGAAGCTGGCCGTGGACGCCAACGGCCGCTTCGATCTCGACACCGCCATCAAGTACGCCAAGGCGCTGTCGCAGTACGACCTGTTCTGGTACGAGGAAGCGGGCGACCCGCTCGACTTCGAACTGCAGGCCACCCTGCGCAACTACTACAAGAACCCGATGGCGACCGGCGAGAACCTGTTCTCGATGCAGGACGCGCGCAACCTGATCCGCTACGGCGGCATGCGCGCGGACCGCGACTGGCTGCAGTTCGACTGTGCGCTCTCGTACGGCCTGGTCGAGTACCTGCGCACCCTCGACATGCTGCGCGAGCACGGCTGGTCGCCGAGCCGCTGCATCCCGCACGGCGGCCACCAGATGTCGCTGAACATCGCGGCGGGCCTGGGCCTAGGCGGCAACGAGTCCTATCCCGACCTGTTCCAGCCCTACGGCGGCTTCCCGGACGGCGTCCGGGTCGACAAGGGCTACATCACGATGCCGGACCTGCCGGGCATCGGCTTCGAAGGCAAGGCCGACCTCTACGCCGAGATGCGCAAATTATCTGACTGAGATTCAGCCGACTGAGGTTCCGCCAGGTGGCCGCTCAGCCAGCGCGCCACCTCCGCCGCCCGGTTCTCTATCCGGGCGCCGAAGCCCTGGGTGGCGAGCAGTGCGATGCCGTTCGGGTTGCGCAGCACGCCCGCGGCCAGCGCCGGCCTGCCGCTCGCGGTATCGATGAAGAAGGCGTCCAGCCGCTCGCGCAGCAGCGGCGCCAGCACCAGGTTGTGCGAGGACACCAGCACCAGGTCGCGCTCGCTCAGCTGCTCCAGAACGGCCGCGGCGGCCGACACCGATTCCAGGTGATTGGTGCCGCGGAATACCTCATCGACCAGGCAGACGCCGGGCGTCTTCGCGTCGAGCAGTTCGCGTGCACGGCGCAGTTCCGACATGTACAGGCTCTCGCCGCCCAGCAGCGAATCCTCGTTCTGCATGCTGGCGCGCACCGGCAGCGCAGGCACGCGGGCTTGCTGCGCATAGCAGAAGCCGAAGGCGCGCGCCGCCACCAGGTTCAGGCCCACCATGCGCAGGAAGGTGCTCTTGCCGGACGCGTTCTGGCCGGAGACGAAGGCGCCGCACCCCTGCAGCTTGAGCGACAAGGCCGCCGGCCGGTGCATCAGCGGATGCACGCCCTCTTCCAGCACCAGGGAGCGTGCATCCGAGCGCTCGGCCCAGCACCAGCGCTCGCTGGCCAGCAGGTGCCGCGCCAGCGCCACGTCCGCCTCCAGGTTCGCGCACAGTAGATAGCACTCGCGCAGCAGCTTGCGCTCGGCGGCGACCAGGCGCACCGTCTTGAAGTAGCGGCCCACATTGGCGGCGCCGAACCAGTCGGCGTACTGCTTCCCGCCCGGGATCATGCGTACCAGGAGCGAGCGCACCAGCCGTACGTGCAGGCGCGCGGCGGGCCGGCGCAGGTCGACGAAGGCCGCGGTGAGGGTGCTGTCTTCCTGTCCCAGCCTGGCGACCGCCGCCAGCAGCGCGTGCAGGGCGCGGATGGCGGCGTCCCAGGACTCGACCCGGCGGTGGTAATGGATCTGCAGGGCCATCAGCGGCGCCAGCGCCGCCAGGACGGCGATCCAGCCCAGCGGCAGGGTGATGGTCGCGGCGACCGCCAGCAGCAAGGCCACCGGCAAAATCCACAGCCACCTGCCCCACCATGGCGTGGGCGGCATGTCCGCGCCGAACAGCAGGCCGGCCACTTCGCTGTCCGCATGGCGCAGGACGCGCAGGTCGGCATGCATGCGTTCCAGGCGCAGCGGGTCCGCCATCAATGTGCGCAAGCGTTCGCGCCCTGCGGCGCAGCCGGCGTCGTCCAGCCCCGCGCGCAGGCGCTGGTGGATCACCTGGCGCCCGAAAATGCTGACCTCCTGCGTCAGCTGCTCTTCATAGGAACCGAGCAGCAGGTCGTCCCAGGTCTGCTGGTCCAGGTCGGACGCGCTGTCCGCGCGTGTCCGGTGCAGGCGTCCGATCTCTTCAAGCGTGAAGAAATGGCGGGACGGTTCCTGGCTCGCGCTCGGCAGCATGCCGCGCGACAGGTCTTTCAGGTAGACGAACAGCGACAAGGTGGGGGCTTTCGTGGTGCCGGCCCATGCCGGCGCGTGATGGAAAGTGCGGCCGATCACGGCAACTTGCAAGATCCGCAAGGCCATGTCCGCACGATTACCCGAGGCGGGTAGACGCTGTCCGTCCGCTGTCCGGCACCGTCTTTACGGACAGGCCGGACACCGGTCTCTGCAAAGGCAGTTCCAACAAAATCAAGTACTTAACTAACTGGCATGATTCCTGCAATGGATGGGGCCATACCTGCCCTCACCAGAACAAGACCATGATCCGCGATACCTCACAACAAGACGCCGTCATCGCCCCGCCGCCGGCGCAGAAACTCAAGCGCCGCGCCCTGATCGGCGGCGCCGCAGCCGCCGTCGTCGCCGTCAGCGCCCTGCTCCTGTCCGCCTGGAACAGCAGCGAACACTCGGTCTCCGCCGAGCGCCTGCGCATCGCCGAAGTCGGCCGCGGCACCTTGGTGCGCGACGCCTCGGTCAACGGCCGCGTGGTGGCCGCCGTCAGCCCCACCCTGTACTCGACCTCCCCGGCCACAGTCAACCTGAAGGTCGCCGCCGGCGACACCGTCAAGAAGGGCGATGTCCTGGCCGTGCTGGAGTCGCCCGACCTGACCGATGAACTCAAGCGCGAAGTGTCGAGCTACGAGCAGCTCAAGGCCGAGGTGGCGCGCCAGCAGATCCTGGCGCGCAAGCAAAAGCTGCTGGCCCAGCGCGAAGCCGACACTGCCGAGATCGACCGCCTGTCGGCCCAGCGCACCCTCGAGCGCTACGAGAGCGTGGCCCAGGTGGGCATCATCGCCAAGATCGACTACCAGAAGGCCAAGGACGCGCTGAACTCGGCCCAGATCCGCGCCCGCCACGCTTCGCAAGCCGCGGCCCTGGAAGGCGACGACGTGCAGCTGGCCCTCAAGACCAAGGTCAACGAACTGGAACGCCAGCGCCTGTCGCTCGCCAACGCCCAGCGCCGCGTGGACGAGCTGACCGTGCGTGCGCCGGTCGACGGCTTCATCGGCACGCTCAACGTCCAGAACCGCATGGTGGTGGCCGCCAACGCGCCGCTCATGACCCTGGTCGACCTCTCCAAGCTCGAGGTCGAGATCGAAGTGCCGGAAACCTATGTGGCCGACCTGGGCTTGGGCATGAACGCCGAGATCACCCTGCCGAGCGGGAAAGCCACCGGCAAGCTGTCCGCCCTGTCGCCGGAAGTGGTCAAGAACCAGGTGCTGGCGCGGGTGCGCTTCGACGGCGAGCAGCCCAAGGGCCTGCGCCAGAGCCAGCGCGTCACCGCGCGCCTGCTGATCGAGGAAAAGCCGAACGTCCTGATGCTGCCGCGCGGTCCTTTCGTCGAGAACGAAGGCGGACGCCAGGCCTACGTGGTGCAGGACGGCGTGGCCGTGCGCACCCCGATCCAGCTGGGCGCCACCAGCATCTCGGCCGTCGAGATCCTGTCCGGCCTGAAGCCGGGCGACAAGGTCGTCATTTCCGGCACCGATACTTTCAACAACGCGAACCGCGTTTCGATCAACCGCTGAACGAACAAGACTAACAAAGGAGAATCCCATGCTGCGCATGACCAACCTGAGCAAGGTGTACCGCACCCACATGATCGAAACCCACGCGCTGCGCGGCTTCGAGATCGAAGTCAAGCAGGGCGAGTTCGTGACCGTCACCGGCCCTTCCGGCTCGGGCAAGACCAGCTTCCTGAACATCGCCGGCCTGCTGGAGGAATTCACCTCGGGCGAGTACATCCTCGACGGCGTCAACGTGAAGGGGCTGGACGACACCGCCCGCTCGCGCCTGCGCAACGAGAAGCTCGGCTTCATCTTCCAGGGCTTCAACCTGATTCCCGACCTGAACCTGTTCGACAACGTCGACGTGCCGCTGCGCTACCGCGGCTTCAACGCCAAGGAGCGCAAGGAGCGCATCGAGGACGCCCTGGCCAAGGTCGGCCTGGCTTCGCGCATGAAGCACTACCCGGCCGAACTGTCGGGCGGCCAGCAGCAGCGCGTCGCGATCGCGCGCGCCCTGGCCGGCTCGCCCAAGCTGCTGCTGGCCGACGAACCGACCGGCAACCTGGACACCCAGATGGCGCGCGGCGTGATGGAACTGCTGGAAGAGATCAACGCGGCCGGCACCACCATCCTGATGGTGACCCACGACCCGGAACTGGCGGTGCGCACCACCCGCAACGTGCACATCATCGACGGCCAGGTCTCGGACCTGGTGCGCAAGGGCCCGACCCTGGTCGACACCAAGGCCGCCAGCGCCGCCAACGCATAAGGACCGGCCATGTTCTCCTATTACTTCAAGCTCGGCGTGCGCAGCCTGCGCCGCAACCCCGCGCTGACGGCGCTGATGGTGCTGACCCTGGCGGTCGGCGTGGCCGCCAGCATTTCCACGCTCACCATCCTGAACATGATGTCGGGCGACCCGATTCCCGAGAAGAGCGACCGCCTGTTCGTGCCGCACGTGGACAACGGCCCGCTCGAAGGCTGGGTGCCCAGCGACGGCCCCAACGACGACCAGCTGAGCTACCCGGACACCATCAACCTGCTCAAGAGCGGCCAGGGCGAGCGCCGCACCGCCATGTACGGCGTCGAAGTGCCGATCGAGCCGCCGCGCTCCGACATCCCGGCCTTCAACGCCACCGGCCTGGCGCCGACCCGCGACTTCTTCGCCATGTTCAACGTGCCCTTCCTGCACGGCCAGGCCTGGACCGAGGGCGACGACGCCCGGGGCGCCGATGTCGTGGTGCTGGGCCGCGCCACCGCCGAGAAGCTGTTCGGCGACGCCAACCCGGTCGGCAAGCAGCTGCGCATGCTGGGCGCCCCCTTCACCGTGGTGGGCGTGACCGACACCTGGGCGCCGGTGCCGCGCTACTACAAGCTGATCGGCGGACGCTTCAGCAACGGCGAGGAATTCTTCATCCCCTTCGCCAGCGCGATCCGTCACGAGATCGGCCACAGCGGCAGCATGAACTGCAGCGCCAACCGCGATCCGGGCTGGGCCAACCTCCTGATTTCGGAATGCACCTGGCTCCAGTTCTGGTTCGAGACCCGTTCCGCCGCCGACCGCGCGGACCTGCAGAACTGGCTGGACAGCTATGCCAGCGAACAGCGCAAGCTGGGCCGCCTCAAGCGCAACGCCCCGAACAAGCTGTACAACGTGATGGAATGGATGGAGCAGCTCAAGGTGGTCGGCAAGGACAGCAAGCTGTCGGCCTGGCTGGCCTTCGGCTTCCTGATCCTGTGCCTGGTGAACACCGTCGGCCTGCTGCTGGCCAAGTTTTCGGTGCGCGCTACCGAAGTCGGCATCCGGCGCGCCCTGGGCGCCTCGCGCAGCGATATCTTCCGCCAGTTCCTGATCGAGTCGAGCGTGATCGGCCTGGTGGGCGGCGTGCTGGGACTGGTGCTGGCCTTCGGCGCCCTGGGCCTGATCGGCATGCAGAGCAAGGGCATGGCGATGGTCGCCCGCATGGACTGGCAGATGCTGATGCTGACCTTCATCATGTCCGTCACCGCCGCGATCGTGGCCGGCCTGCTGCCGACCTGGCGCGCCTGCCAGGTGACGCCGGCCATCCAACTCAAATCGCAATAAGAGACTGAGAGAGACCATCATGGAAATCCGTCCGATTTTTTCCGCCCTGCTGCGCAACAAGACCGGCCCTATCCTGGTCGCGCTGCAGGTGGCGCTGAGCCTGGGCATCCTGGCCAACGCCCTGCACATCGTGAACGAACGGCGCGAAGTGGTTGCGCGCCCTTCCGGCCTGTCCGACGAAGCCTCGACCTTCTACTTCACGGTCCGTAACCTGAACACCGACGGCCCGGAGCAGCAGCTGGCCACCATGAAGCGCGAGGCCGACGTGCTGCGCGCCGTACCGGGCGTGGTGGCGGTCGCCAACGTAACCCAGATGCCGCTGTCGCGCAGCGGCAGCAACAGCAGCGTCGCCCTGGACCAGCGCCAGGAACGCGAAAGCGCGATCGCCTCGCAGTACGTGTCGGGCGATTCGCTCGTCAAGGCCTACGGTCTCAAGATCGTCGACGGCCGCGACTTCGTGCCCAGCGAGTACGTCGAGATCAACGAGAACCAGCAGCGCGAGCTGCCCAAGCAGATCGTGATCTCCAAGCCCCTGGCCGACAAGCTGTGGCCGGGCCAGTCGGCGGTCGGCAAGACCATGTACTTCGGCACCGGAGAAGGCTCGCAGGGCACGCAAGTGGTGGGCGTGGTCGAGCGCCTGCAGTCGGCCCACGCAGAGGTGGGCGAGCGCGGCGACTTCGCGGTGCACATCCCGGCGCGCCTGTACGGCAACCCGGGCGCGCTGTACGCCGTGCGCACCGAGCCGGGCCAGCGCGACCGCGTGATCAAGGACGCCGAGGAAGCGCTGCGCAAGTCCTCGGCCACCCCGATGATCCTGGACGTCAAGACGGTCGAGGAAGACCGCAAGAACCGCTACCGCGGCGACATGGCCCTGTCTTGGATGCTGATCACGGTCAGCGTGCTGCTGCTCCTGATCACCTGCTCGGGCATCGTCGGCATGGCCAGCCTGTGGGTCACCCAGCGCCGCAAGCAGATCGGCGTGCGCCGCGCCCTCGGCGCCCGCAAGCTCGACATCCTGCGCTACTTCATCATGGAGAACTTCCTGATCACCAGCACCGGCGTGTTCGGCGGCCTGCTGTTCGGGGTCGGCCTGAACCATCTGATGGTGAGCAAGCTGGAGATGGCGCGCCTGCCGATTCCCTACCTGGTGGGCGGCGCGATCGTGTTCTGGGCGCTCGGCATCCTGGCGGCCTACGGCCCGGCCTGGCGCGCGGCCAGCATCTCGCCGGCGATGGCCACCCGCAGTGTCTGAGCCAGTGTCCACCACCCTGCGTCAATGCTATGCTAGCGGCCATGCCTACAGTTCTCATCATTGACGACAACGCCGCCGTCGCGATCGCGCTCGAAGTGCTGTTCTCGCTGCACGACATCGCGGCGCTGCGCGCGGCCTCGCCCGAGGAAGGGCTGGCGGTCCTGGCCCGCCAGCCGGTGGACCTGGTGATCCAGGACATGAACTTCAGCGCCGACACCACCTCGGGCGAGGAAGGCGTAGCGCTGTTCCGCGAAATCCGCCAGCGCCATCCCGACCTGCCGGTAATCCTGCTGACCGCCTGGACCCACCTGGACGCGGCGGTCGACCTGGTCAAGGCGGGGGCGGCCGACTATCTCTCCAAGCCCTGGAACGACGAGCGCCTGCTGGCCACCGTCACCAACCTGATCGAGCTGGGCCAGGCCAACCGCGCGCTCACGTCGCGCCTGCAGCGCGAGCGCCGCGCCAAGCGCGAACTGGAACAGAACTTCGACCTGCGCGGCCTGGTGTGGCAAGACCCGGCCACGGAGCGCGTGCTGCACCTGGCCTGCCAGGTGGCGCGTGCCGACGTGCCGGTCCTGATCACCGGCCCGAACGGCACCGGCAAGGAACGCATCGCCGAGATCATCCAGGCCAATTCCCAGGTACCCGACGGCCCCTTCGTGGTGCTCAATTGCGGCGCCCTGCCCTCCGAGCTGATCGAGGCCGAACTGTTCGGCGCCGACGCCGGCGCCTATACCGGCGCCTCGAAAGCGCGCGAAGGCAAGTTCGAAGCGGCCGACGGCGGCACCCTCTTCCTCGACGAGATCGGCAACCTGCCGCTGGCCGGCCAGATGAAACTGCTGCGCGTGCTGGAGACCGGCCGCTTCGAGCGGCTGGGCTCGAACCGCGAACGCCAGGTGAACGTGCGGGTGATCAGCGCCACCAACGCCGACCTGGGCGCCATGATCCGGGCCGGCAGCTTCCGTGAAGACCTGTTCTACCGCCTGAACGTGATCGAGCTGCGCCTGCCGCCGCTGGCCGCGCGTCCGGGCGACATCCTGCCGCTGGCGCTGTCCTTCCTCCCGCGCGGCAAGCGCCTGCACGCCTCGGCCGAGGCGGCCCTGCTGGCCCACACCTGGCCCGGCAATGTGCGCGAACTGAAGAACGTGATGGCGCGCGCCAGCCTCCTGGCCCAGGGCGAGGTCATCATGGTGGCCGACCTCGGCCTGCCGGCCGTGCACGTGGCCGCCAACGACACGGAACCCGACCGCGACGCCATCGCCCAAGCCCTGGCGCGCGCCGGCGGCGTGGTGGCCCAGGCCGCCGCGGAGCTGGGCCTGTCGCGCCAGGCGCTGTACCGCCGCATGGAGCGGCTGGGCATCGCCAGGTCGGCATGAGCGCTGCATGAGCACCACCAGGCGCGGCAAGCGCTTCCGCCTGTCGCTGGTCACGCGCTGGTCGGCCCTGGTCGGCACCCTGCTGGCGCTGGGCATCCTGATCGCCATCGGCCTCGACAGTCTGTTCCCCGACAGTCCGCTGCTGGTGTTCTCGGTCTGCCTGCTGGCGGTGGTGCCGATTTCGATCATCACCATCCGCTCGCAGATCCAGCCCATCCTGTCGCTGTTCCGCGCGCTGGAGGGCACGGTGGCCAGCTACCGCGACGGCGACTTTTCCTTCAGCCTGCACTGGCCGAACAACGACGAGCTGGCCGACCTGATCGCCGCTCACAACGACCTGGGCCAGGTGCTGCGCGAACAGCGCCTCGGCCTGGTGCAGCGCGAACTGCTGCTCGACACCATGGTCCAGAACACGCCGGTGGCGATGCTGCTGGTAGCCGATTCGGCCGGCAACCGCGGCACCATCGTCTACGCCAACGTGGCGGCGCGCCAGCTGCTGTCCAGCGGCCGCAAGCTGGAGGGCCACCAGGTCAAGGACATCCTGGACGGCGCCGCGCCGGCGCTGAGGGAAGCCGTGGCGCGCGGCGGCGACGGCCTGTTCACGGCCGGCGAGGCCGAGGACGAAGAGGTCTACCACCTGGCGCGCAGCGCCTTCACCCTGAATGGCCGCAAGCACGAGCTGCTGCTGCTGCGCCACCTGACGACCGAACTGCGGCGCCAGGAAGTGCAGACCTGGAAGAAGGTGATCCGCGTGATCAGCCATGAGCTGAACAATTCGCTGGCGCCGCTGGCCTCCCTCGCCCACTCGGGCGCGGAGCTGGTGCGGCGGGGCCAGACCGAGCGCCTGCCGCAGATTTTGGAAACCATCGGCGAGCGCACCCGTCACCTGGAGAGCTTCATCCTCGGCTACGCGCGCTTCGCCAAGCTGCCCACGCCGCGCCTGGAAGCCATCCCCTGGCCGGCCATGGTGGCGCGCCTGCGCGACCAGGTGGTGTTCCGTGTCGGGGGCGAGCTGCCGCCGGAGCCGGCCTGGATCGACGCGGCCCAGATGGAGCAAAGCCTGCTCAACCTGCTGAAGAACGCCCACGAATCGGGCTCGGCGCCGGAAGACGTGGAGCTGCAGGTGCGCCGGGTGCAGGACCTGCTGCGCATCGATGTGCTCGACCGCGGCAGCGGCATGAGCGACGCCGTGCTGACCAATGCCCTGGTGCCCTTCTACTCGACCAAGCGCAGCGGCACCGGCCTGGGCCTGGCGCTGGCGCGCGAAATCGCCGAGGCGCACGGCGGGCGCATCACCCTGGCCAACCGCGAAGGCGGCGGCCTGGCCGTGACGCTCATCCTTCCCGCCCTGCCGGAGAGGACATGCTGACCATCATCGGCAAGGCGAGCTCGATCAATGTGCGCAAGGTGCTGTGGACCTGCGCGGTCCTGGGGCTGGAAGTCCGGCGCGAGGAATGGCGCGAGGAGCATGCGGCGCTCAATCCCAACCGGATGGTGCCGGTGCTGGTCGACGGCGGGTTCGTGCTGTGGGAGTCGAATACGATCTGCCGTTACCTGGCGGCGCGTGATGGCGGCGATGCCTTGCTGCCGCGTGAGCCGCAGGCGCGCGCAGGGGTCGAGCAGTGGATGGACTGGCAGGCGACTGAACTCAACACGGCCTGGCGCTATGCCTTCATGTCGCTGGTGCGCGGCAGCGCGGCGCACCGGGATCCGGCACAGGTCGCGGCCAGCATCGCCAGCTGGAACCGCCTGGTCGGGCTGCTGGATGTGCGGCTCGGCCAGACCGGGGCGTATGTGGCGGGTGGGAGCTTCACGCTGGCCGATATCGTGCTGGGCGTGTCTGTCAACCGCTGGCGGATGACGCCGATGGACCGGCCGGTCTATCCGCAGGTGGACGCGTGGTATGCGCGGCTGGCGGAGCATGCGGGGTTTGCCGAGCATTGCGCTAACGGTACGCCATAGCCGCTTGAACTTGGGTTCCGGCCTTCGCCGGAACCCAAGTTTGCACGCGTACCGTGACCTCCGAGCTGTGAACGACCGTCTGGTAAGATCGCTTCACCATGCCCAAGTACCTGCAACCCGTCGATCCCCGCTTCTCCCAGCCCGGCCACCCACCCGCCACCATCGATGAATTCGAAGGCGTGCGCTTCCTGCACCTCGGCAGCTCCTGGGTCCAGGGCGCGATGCGCCTCTCCAAGCCGGATGCGATCGAGCTCGAATACGTGCAGATGATGATGATGTGGACCCTGTTCCTGCAGGCGCCGCGCCACATCGTGCAGCTGGGCCTGGGCAGCGCGGCCCTCACCAAGTTCTGCTACCAGCGCTTCCCCGACGCCCGCGTCACCGCGGTGGAACTGAACCCCAACGTGATCGCGATCTGCCGCGCCCTGTTCGGGCTGCCGGAAGACGACGCGCGCCTGAAGGTGCGCGAAATGAACGCCCTCGACTTCGTGCTCGACCGCGCCAACCACGGCACGGCCGACGTGCTGCAGGTCGACCTGTACGACCAGGATGCGCGCGGCCCGGTGCTGGACACGCCGGAGTTTTACCAGGGCTGCCATGACTGCCTGAAGGAAGGCGGCATCATGACCGCCAATGTGTTCGGCGACGTCAGCAACTACGACAAGAACCTGCTGGCGATGCAGGATGTGTTCGACGCGGTGGTGTGGCTGCCCGAGGTGCACGACGCGAACATCGTGGTGCTCGCGTTCAAGAACGCGCCGCAGCTCGACTTCTCGGTGCTGTACGAGCGCGCCGCCGAGATCAAGCGGCGCTGGAACCTGCCGGCCAAGAACTGGGTCAATGGGCTGAAGGAGTGGATGCGCGACCACCAGGGCTAGCGGAAGGGCGGGCGCCGACACCGGCGTTCACGCCCGCGCGGGCGGCGGCGCTCAGCGACGGACGTCCGCGCCGCGACAGCGAGGGCGCGCCCAGCTCCGAGGCCGGCACTGGCAGGCCGAGCACGGCGTAGATGTCGCCGCCCGGCTCGCGCTCCAGCGCCAGCACCGGGAATACACGCTCCAGGTTGGCGTACTTGGCCCAGGCGCCCGCGCCGCGCTGCCTGGAAGGCCGCACCGACATCGCCGCGTAGCCCTTGGCGCCGTTCTCGACGGCCGCGATGCTCCAGGCCCGGCCCTGGTAAGCCTGCGCGCCCGCCTCCCTGTGGTCCGCACTGTCGAAGCACAGCACGCGCAGGTGGGCGCCGGGCAGCGCATGCTCTTGCAGGCGCTGGTTTGGCCCATGCCACAACTGCATCAGCACGATGCCGGAAGGGCCGAAGGCATCCCAGGCATCTTCCAGGTTGCCGTAATGCTCGAGACCATAGCGTTTGCAGAGCTGAGTGATATTCATGTGCTAGTCGTTTCTCCGCTGTTGGCGCCGCTCCTTGCTGCGACGGGCTCCGGGATCCTGCAAGGCGCGCAGGAGGATCTCCCGGGAGACGTTGCAGCTGTCGAGGTACACCATGCCCGCGCTGATCCCGCGTGTCTCGGCCAGAAACAACGCATATTCGGTGGCAAGCGCGCTGCGCTCGTCTGTTCGTCGCTGAGTCATGATGTGGCTGCAAAAAACAAATACTGCCGATGTCGTCCGTCCAGGCGGCACGACGGCAAATCCAGGGCGGCGGAGCAATGCCCCGCCTGGCCGGATACCCCCCGATTTCGGTACCGGCTTGTTGTTCATCGTATATCCTTCTTTTCGCGCACTATTGAGAGAGTTGTTAGCGAACGTAACAAGTCCTTGTGCACCTACCCACCTTACCGCCACGAAATTTTTGTTGGCCTCCTTCCATTCCCACGGCATAAATCAGCGCTAAGGCCCCCGATACGTGGCTTTTGCGCTACATCTATGCAAGGAAGAGACATTTGTACTTACCACTTTGGATAACAAAAGCTTTCTTTCGTATAACTCGTTGTTAATATTAAATTGCGTCTTAGTAATCTGGACGAGAAAACAAAACACAACGCAAAAGGATTGAGGATGACGAAGAAGAAACTGCCACAACGCGCCCTGTTGGCGTCCGCCCTCATGGCGGCACTGGCACCTGTAGCTGCGCAGCAAACCGAAGAAAACGTGGCCCAGGTCGTGGTGCTGGGTTCGCGTACCCAGGCCAAGACCGCGCTCGACACGGCGGTGCCGGTGGGCCTGATCAATTCCAAGGATCTGCAGTCGGCGGGTTCGCTGGAACTCGGCAAGATCCTGCAGGACCTCGATCCTTCGTTCAACTTCACCTCGACTTTCATCAGCGACGGCACCGACATCATCCGTCCGGCGACCCTGCGCGGCCTGGGGCCGGACCAGCTGCTGGTGCTCGTCAACGGCAAGCGCCGCCACCAGCAGGCGCTGGTGAACGTGCAGCAAACCATCGGCCGCGGCTCGGCCGGTACCGACATCAACGCCATCCCGCTGTCGGCGATCCAGTCGATCGAAGTGCTGCGCGACGGCGCGGCCGCGCAGTACGGCTCGGACGCGATCTCGGGCGTGATCAACATCATCCTCAAGAAGGGCAACCAGGGCGCCATCAGCGCCAGCGCCGGCACCACCGACGAGGGCGACGGCGACACCATCTCGCTGAGCGCGCACAAGGGCTTCGCGCTCGGCGCCGACGGCGGCTACCTGAACCTGTCGGCCGAAGCGCGCGACCGCGAGGAAACCAATCGCGCCGGCGTGGACAGCCTGCGCGTGAACCCGCCGCGCGTGACCCAGCGCATCGGCGACTCGGACGCCAAGGATTACTACCTGTGGATGAACGCCGCCCTGCCGGTGGCCGGCGGCGAGTTCTACACCTTCGGCGGCGCCTCCAAGCGCAAGGGCGATTCCTCGGGCTTCTACCGCTCGGCGGGCGACGACCGCAACGTGCCGGCGGTCTACCCGAATGGCTTCCTGCCGAACATCATCACCACCGTCAAGGACGCCTCGATCTCGGCCGGCTACCGCCACGACCTGGCCGGCGACTGGAGCGCCGACATCAGCCTGACCCACGGCCGCAGCCAGCTCCAGTTCCACGAGCGGAACTCGATCAACGTCAGCTATTACTACGAGAACGGTTCCTCGCCCACCGAGGCCGACACCGGCACCCTGAAGTTCGACCAGACCACCTTCAACCTCGACTTCAAGGGTTCGGTGGACGTCATGGGCGGCCCGCTGTACGTGGGCACCGGCTTCGAATGGCGCCAGGATAACTACGAGATCGAAGCGGGCGACCCGGTCTCCTACCAGTATGGCCGCACCAACAACCCGGCCGTCACCATCCTCAACCAGAACGGCGGCATCGCCGCTTCGGGCATCCAGGGCTTCCCTGGCTACACCCCGGGCACCGCCGTGGACGACGGCCGTCACAACACCGCGCTCTACCTCGACCTGGAGCGCAAGTGGGGCGACACCTTCTCGGCCGGCGCCGCCGTGCGCCACGAGCGCTACTCGGACTTCGGCAGCACCACCACCGGCAAGCTGAGCGCACGCTGGGATCCGAGCCGCACCCTCGGCCTGCGCGGTTCGCTGTCCTCCGGCTTCCGTGCGCCTGGCGTGCAGCAGAAGTTCTACAGCTCGGTCTCGACCAACCTGAACGCCGCCGGCGTGCTGACCGAGACCCTGACCGCGCGCGAGAACAGCGCCGTCACCCGCGCCTTCGGCATCGAGCCGTTGAAGGAAGAGACCTCGAAGAGCATGAGCTTCGGCGCGATCCTGCGCCCAGCCCAGGGCCTGTCGGTGACCGCCGACGTCTACCGCATCAAGATCGACGACCGCATCGTCTTCTCCAGCAACATCTCGCCGGAGACAGGCGCCTGCGCGACCGCTGCGGCCTGCCCGATCAAGGCGATCCTGGATCCGCTGCGCGTGGGCCAGGCGCAGTTCTTCACCAACGCGATCGACACCACCACCACCGGCTTCGACCTGGTGGCCCAGCAGACCCTCAAGTTCCAGGGCTCGACCCTGGTGCTGTCCGGCCAGCTCGGCTTCAACAAGACCGAAGTGGACGACCGCCACTCGCAGTCGCCGGTGCTGAGCGGCACCCAGCTGTTCGACGACACCCAGGTGACCCTGATCGAGCGCGGCCAGCCGCGCAAGCACCACGTGCTGGCGGCCGACTACACCACCGGCCCATGGAACGTGACCGCACGCGCCAACTACTTCGGCGAAGTGCAGGGCCAGGGCTTCACCCCGGGCTTCATCCAGACCTGGGATGCGAAGTGGATCGTCGACCTGACCGGCCGCTACGCGTTCAACAAGAACCTGAGCCTGAGCGCCGGCGTGAACAACCTGTTCGACACCTACCCGACCAAGTGGGATCCGGTCAAGGCGGCGCCGTTCCCGCAGCTGGGCTTCACCCACTGCTGGGAAACCTGCCCGTTCGGCATCAACGGCCGTTCGTTCTACGTGAAGGCCGACTACACCTTCTGATCGAACCGGCTTAGCCGCGATGCCCGCGCTGCCGCCTGCCGGCAGCGCGGGCTTTTTTCATCGCACCGCACGCAGCCTGGCGGTGCCGCCAAGGGCTTGCCGTGAGAACAAGCTGGCCCTACACTGAGGCCGGCAGAGCCAGGTCCTGGGGCCGAAGCTGCCGGGTAGCTCATCAACGCAACAGAGGCAGGAATGAAGCAGCCGATGTCACAGCTCCGCATCAGTCTTTATATGATCGTGGGGACGATCTTCCTCCATGGCGCCGTGATGGTGCTGAACGAATTGTTCTTCCGCCGCGCGGAGTTTTTGCAGGGCATCGGCTGGATTTATATTCCCGCCGGGACCCGCCTGCTGTGCACCCTGCTGTTCGGCTGGGCCGGGGCGGTCGGTTTGCTGATCACCGGCTGGTTTGCATGCTATTGGTATTACTTTCCTGGCGACGTCGCGCGCGCATTCGCCGGGACGATCGCGGGCGCCGCCGGGCCCTATCTGGTGTACCTGATCGCGCAGCGGGAATACGGGCTCCAGTCTTCGCTGCGGAACCTGACCCCAGCGCGCTTGCTGGTCTGCGCCCTTGGCTGCGCGATCGCCAGTCCCGCGCTTCACCATATCTGGTTCATCCTGCAGAATAAGGACGAACTGCTGCTGGGCTTCTTTGTCATGTGCGTCGGCGACCTGGCGGGTGCGCTGATCGTGCTGTACATCGCCAAGGCCCTGCTGACATTCAGGGACAGCCGGCTGCGGGCAATATGAGAACCACGGAGGACCAATTGGAAACTCGACTTGCAGCTTGCAGTTGCGGCCAGCTTTCGGCGCGCGTCACGGGCGAACCTGTTCGCATCTCGATCTGTCACTGCCTGGCTTGCCAGCGCCGCACCGGCAGCGTCTTCGGACAGCAGGCCAGGTTCCTGCGTGAGCACCTGACCGTCAGCGGCCAATCGACGGCCTACACCCGCGTTGGCGACGAAGGCCCGGGCGCCACCTTCCACTTCTGTCCGCAATGCGGCGCGACCGTCTACTATGACATCAGGGGAATGGATGGCTATGTGGGGATTCCGGTCGGCGCGTTTGCCGATCCCGACTTCCCTGCCCCGACGGTTTCCGTCTATGAGGAGCGCATGCACCGGTGGGTGGTTCCGCCTCCGGATGCCGAGCACTTTCGCTGACCTACGGCGGGTATTCGAGGGCAGTTGGCGATACCTCCGGTGGCATCGAACGCTACCCGCAAGAATGCGCTAACGCAGGACAGCGGGCCTGCCAATAATGGCTGTACTCCCACCTCTGGAGACATGCCATGTGCTCACTTCGATCCTCCTCACTCGTCAACGACATTCACTCCGCGCTGAACGCAACCCGCGTGGCGCACATCCACCAGCCTCGCAGCGTGGCCGAGATCCGCACCCTCGTCGCAGATGCCGCGCGCCAGGGCCTGCCGCTGGCGATCTGCGGCGGGCGGCATGCCATGGGGGGCCAGCAATTCGCCGCCGACGCCGTGCAGCTCGACATGCGGCAGATGCGCCGCGTGCTGGCTTTCGACGCCGCCGCCGGACTGATCGAAGCGGAAGCCGGCATCGAGTGGCCCGAACTGATCGACTATCTCGACAGCGCAGCGGCGCCGCATGGGCGGCACTGGAGTATTCGCCAGAAGCAGACCGGGGCGGACCGCTTGTCGCTGGGCGGCTGCCTTTCCGCCAACATCCATGGACGCGGCCTGCGCATGCGTCCCTTCATCGACGACGTGGAAGCCTTTACCCTGGTCGATGCGAACGGCGAGGTCCGGCACTGCAGCCGCACCAGCAATGGCGAACTGTTCGCCCTGGCGATCGGCGGTTATGGCCTGTTTGGCGTCATCGCCAGCGTGACCCTTCGTCTTGCGCCAAGCCAGACAATGCGGCGCGACGTGACGCTGCTGGAACTGGACGAGCTGATGCCGGCATTCGCGGAACGCATCGCCGGCGGCCATGCATTCGGCGACTTCCAGTTCGCCATCGATCCGGAAAGCAGCGACTTCATGCAGCGCGGCGTGTTCTCGTGCTATGTGCCGGTCGGTGTAGCGACGCCGCCCGACAGTGCGAACAGGGAACTGTCGGAACAGGACTGGCGCCATCTGCTGCAGCTGGCGCACACCGACAAGAGCACGGCGTTCGAGTGCTACGCGCGCCACTACCTGGCGACGGACGGCCAGCTTTACCGCAGCGACCGGCTGCAGCAAAGCACCTATCTGGACGGCTACCACCTCGACCTCGACGCGCGACTGGGACATTGCGGCTCCGAGATGATCGGCGAGATCTATGTGCCTCGCGATCGCCTGGTGGACTTCATGCGCGAGGCCGCGCGCGACTTCCGGCAGCACGGCGTCGACCTCATTTACGGGACCATACGCCTGATCGAGCGCGACACCGAGAGCTTCCTCCCGTGGGCGCGCCAGGATTACGCCTGCGTCATCTTCAACCTGCACACGCCGCACACCGCGGACGGCGTCGATGCGACCCATGCCGCCTTCCGCCGGCTGATCGACATGGCCATCGCACGCGACGGCAGCTTTTACCTCACCTACTCGCGGGCCGCCAGGGCGGACCAGGTGCACGCCTGCTATCCGCAGTTCGCGCAGTTTCTCGATGCGAAACGGCGCTACGACCCGCATCAGCGCTTCCAGAGCAACTGGTACCGGCATTATTCCGCCTTGTTTGCCTGCGCACCGGAGGACCTGGCGGCATGAAGACAGGGAAGCCAAGCAATACGGCGCTGATTGTCGCGGCGGGACTTCAGCTGGCCACACCACCTTCCGATGCGAAGCACTTCGGCGAACGCCTGCTGCGCCGCACGCATCCGCGCCTGTCCGGCCTGCTGCACCGGCCATGGTTTCGGCGCCTGTGCAGGCTGTTCGAGCGCCTAACCCTCCCGGGTGTTTTCCTGCACTATGCGCTGCGCAAACAGATCCTGCGCCAGCACGCGCAGGCCGCCCTGGCTGCGGGGTGTACGCAAGTGGTCGTCCTCTGCGCCGGGTTCGACACCTTGTGCATGGAGCTGAAGGCGGCGCGCCCGGACCTGTGCTGCATCGAAATCGATCACCCTGCCACGCAGCCGGCAAAGCGCAAGGCCGCCCGAGGCAGCGGCATCGGTTTCGTCGCGGCCGACCTGGCGCAGCAGGAACTTGCTCCCCTGTTGAAAGCCCATCCAGGATTCCGCGAAGGCGCTTTCACCTTGTTCGTTGCGGAAGGGCTGCTGATGTACATGCCGCTCGAGGCCGTGCGTGCGCTGTTTGCGCAGCTGGCCGCGGCCGCGCCGCACAGCCAGGTGGCGTTCACCTGGTTCGAGCCGCTTGCGGACGGGCGCCCCGGATTCCGCCGGCAAGGCCGCCTGGTCGACGCCTGGCTGAGATGGCGGGGCGAACCCTTCCTCTCGGGCATGGCGGGCCCGAAGCTGGCAGGCTTTCTGTCCGGCCTTGGCTTCGCGCTCCAGCGCCTGGATGCCAGCAGTAGCCTGCTGGACACCACGTGTGCTGCGGAGCGGCCGATCGAAGGCGAGTACATCGCCCTGGCGTCCCGGGCAGCTATGCAGGAGAGATATGTTTAGTTTTTCTCGCTCGAGAATGCTAAATTCGCGCTCTTGACCGATCCATAGTGGTAGAAACTACGCATGAAGCCGTTCCTCGTGAATTTCAAACACCTCGTTGTTTCGCTGGCGATGTTCGCTCCGTTGCAATCCTGGGCCGGCGATGTCCATCAAGAGATCCCGGCCTTGGGCGTCAGGCCTGCCTATAGCGATCTCAAATGCAAGGACATCATCATCGGCGCGAGCATGGCAAGTAAAGAACCTGCTTATGTCGGCGTGGTCGAAGCGGCAGTGCGTGAAGGAGGCGATTCCGCAAACGCCCTCTTCAACACGATGCCCGAGGAATTCTTATGGTGGATCAGGATGACCGGTTCCATCGACATCTATACTGTCGGGATGGCGGTCCACGAAACCAGCCATACGCTGAACACAAGGCTGACCAACTGCAATCGGGGGCGTGCGAGCTTTTATTTCGAAGGCGTCCGCTGGAATACCGAATATCGCTCCACCGGCAGTCCTCCCTACGCCACTGCCGCGTCCTACGTTCCCGACGAGCTGAAAATGTCTCCGCTTAGCCGATACCAGAATTATTTTGTGAGGCTCGGCACGAACCCGGCAAACGATTTTCGTGCGCTACTGGACGAGTTCAATGCCTACGTTGAAGGAGCAAGGACGGAAGTGAACGCCATCGGTTCGCCCCTGTATAAGCGCTCGGTGCAGTTCGACGCATTCGACGGCAATCTGGGCGGGACAGCCGAATTCATGCTGTACACGCTCGCTTACCTCAAGAAGGTCAGGATCGAGCATTCGGACGCCTGGGAGGCCATCCGCAACAGCCCGCTCCTTCTTGCTCATATCCAGCGCATGTGGTCCGGTGCGGAGATGCTCTTCGATCGGTGGAAATCGACCGGCGATAAAAAATATATCGTCTCCAGGAGCATCCTGCACAGCGCCTATCAAGCGGCCTATATTGCGGAGCTGGATCACCTGGGCATACGACATCGGCCGCTTTCCCCCCTCGGGCAAACCTTGACGCGCGCCGGGGACCTGGCTGGCCAGCCGCCTGCCATGTAGCAGGCTCCCTGTTCAGCGCTTGACCGGTTTCTTCTCTTTCGGCGGCGGCATCAGCGCCGCCGTTTCCAGGATCAGGCGCCGCAGTGCGTCAGGATCGTCGAGCAGCTCGTCGGCGATCGGGAAGTCTTTCGCCTGCGGATAGGGCGGCCCCTTGGGCAGGTTGGGCGCCAGCGTCTCGACGGCTTGGGAAGGCTTGATGAACAGGCTGTTATCGCAGGCGAAAGCCACGACCTTCCCGTCCAGGTAGAGCGCGAACTCCCCGAACAGCTTCTTGCAGGTGAGCCGGTCGCCCAGGCCGGCCTGTTCGATGACGTAATCGACGAAATGACGTTCGGTTGCCATTGAATTTGTTCCTCTTAACGGCGCTCGCGCCACCACAGCGCCAGCATGGCCAGGACGAAGACCAGCGCGAAAGGCCAGGCCGGCAGCGCGCGTGTCGGTCCCTCTCCCGCCGCAGCCGGCGTGCGCGCCGCGTAACGCAGCGTCGCGTCGCGCCGCTGGGCCGCCTGCCACTGCGGCCAGTCGGCCGGCGCGTACACGTAGATCGCGTGGGAGCCGGCCTTCTTGTCCACGACCCGCAGCCAGCCAGTCTTCTGCGGCCACACGGCCACGCAGGACGCATCCGCACGGTCGGCACGGCGCTGCCACGCCAGCGTCTGTTTCAGGTCCGGGATGGCCACTTCGCCGCTAACGCCGCGCGCGCACACTTCCAGGCGCTGGCCAGGCAGCGGCATCTCGCCGGGAGCCAGCCACTCGGTCTGCTGCTTCAATGCGATGCCGAGGCTGTCCAGCACACCCTGCCACCACAGCGCCAGCGCGCGCGGCTCGCCGATCGCATGGCGGTGCCACTCGGTCACGCCCAGCCAGGCGATGCGGCCCTTTTGCCAGTCGCGCGTCCACACGACGCCGTCCGAGCCGGTCCATGGTCCTGCCGCGCGTGCGCCAGGCGCCAGCGGCGCCACCGGCAGCTCGAGCGGCGCCCCGATCTTGCGCCCGGCCGGCTGCGCCTGCAAGGGCAGCTGCAAGCTGCGCAACCAGACGCCCGGATCATTCGCATTCCCACCCAGGACCAGCAGCGGCATGCCCTGGCCTACTTTCGCCAGCAATGCCGCGCGTTCCCCTGCGCCGGCGCGCTCGAACCAGGCGGCGTCGATCACCATCAGGTTCGGCGCCGCCATCTCCTCGCGCGGCGTTTCGGTGCGGGTTACGGCGCGGCTGAGCATGACTTGCCAGTCCAGCAGCGCGCCGCTGCCCACCAGCAGCTCGTTCAGCGCGCGCAGGTCGAACGAGGGCGCGCCGAAGCGGCCCTGTACCTGCAGGATGGCCGGATCGTGCACGATGAAGGGAACCGGGCCCTCGGCGATGAGCTTATCCTTCGCATCGAGCAGGCGCGCCTTGAGCACCACCGGCTCGGCTACCGGCGGCAGCCATTCGGCGGACAGGTCGCCGTTGCCCTTGCCTTGCGCGAGCACCTGGCCATTTTCGGCCAGCAGTTCCAGGCGCGCCTCGCCCTTGTCCTCGCGCTGGACCCTGAGGGTGAACATGCGTCCCAGGGCGACTTCGCGCGGGAAGTCCAGGCGCAGGCTGCCGCCGCGCGGCATGTCCCAGGCGAGCGGTCGCGCCGGCAGGTCGTTCCACTGCGCGGCGCGCAGGCCGTCGCCCTTGAGGGTGAGCGCGCGGATGCCTTCCATCGAAGACGGAAGCGCCTTCGGATCGAGCGCCAGGGTGCGCCCGCCTTCGCCGGGAACGCGCAGGTCGGCGGCGAACAGGCCCAGCGCGCCGGCGGCGATGGCCACCAGCACCGCATCCAGCCACTTGCGGCGCCACAGGTAAAGACCAGCGCTCGCCACGCCGGCAAGGGCGACGGCCGCGATCAGGGGCTGGTTGTTCATGGCTTGCTCCTTTCGTGGATACCCTCGCGCCAGCCGCGCACGAAGGGCGTCTCGACGCTCGGACGGGCCTGCAGCAGCACCTGGCCCTGCCCCGCGCCGGCACGCAGCCAGGCGCGCAGCACCGGGCGGCAGCTCGTGCAGCCGTCGGCCACGTCCTGGATCGCGCGCTGGGCCGACAGGCGTTGTTCGTCCTCCATCAGGCGCGCGCGCACCCAGTCGTGCGCGGTGCGGGTCCACAAGGCCGGCAAGGGGCCGTCGTTCGACAGAGACTGCACCAGGGCGCGCACTTCGTCCGGCACCGGCTGGTCCGGACCGCCCTGCTCGCGGCGGTAGCTGGCCGTGCCATCCATGTCGCCGGTCATGCGCTTCTCTTCCTTGATCGGCGGCGGCGTGAAGGCGGTCTTGTGCAGGTAGACGCGCTCGGCCTGCTGCAGCTCCTTGATCGCCTCCAGCGCCTTGTGCTCTGGCGGCAGCGCGGTCTTGGGCGCGATGGCGCGCAGGGCCTTTTCGGCGTCCCACATGGCGGACAAGGCGCGGCGCAGGACCTTCTTGGTTTCCTCGTCGTAGAGGGTGGCGTTCTCGGATTCGTCGTGGGCGTGGCCGAACTGGTGCAGGATGTCCTGCTTCTCTTCACCGTCGTGGTCGCCGTGCTCCTCGCCGCCCTCGTCGTCGGCGAACAGCGAGGATTCCTCGCCCAGGAACTGGCCGTAGCGGCGGCGCAGCATGCCCTGGTCGCCCGCGATCTTCTGGCTGCGGTCGCGCACGGCTTCTTCGCTCATCTTCGTGCTGCGCATATCGGCCACCAGCTGCTCGGTGTCGATGATGATCTGGCGCTGGCTGCGCAGGCTCTGCGGCTTGACCAGCATCGGCATCGCCGCGCTCTCTTCCTCGGCTTCGCCCGGCGGCGCCGGCAGGCGCAGGGTGTAGGTCGGCGATTGCACGGTGTGCGGGCGCGAGGCGTTGTCCGTGGCGCGCACGAAGAAGTACAGCTCGTCGCCCGGCTCCATGCCCAGCTCCGCCAGGGACCATTGCTTGGACCAGTTGCGCTGTTTCGGATCGCTGGAGGACGGCAGCGGCATTTCACGGTCGGTGAAGCGCACGTTCTCGCCGCTGCCGCGCGCCAGGGTCATGTGCAGGGTCGCGCGCTTGATCACATAGTCGTCGCGGATCTTGACGCCCATTCCCGCCGTGGCGGCGTTCTCGGGCAGCTCGACCACCATCTGGCTGGGCGCCGTGATCGTGATCTCGGGCGGCTGGTCCGGAATCACGCGCAGCGTATAGCGCTGGCCGCGCCAGCGCCACAGCACCGATTCGGTGGCCAGCCATTGCACGCAGTCCTTGCCGGGCTTGAGTACCTGACCATTACCCAGTTCGATGCTGTCGGTGTTGGAGGCGCCATCCTTCAGGCACCAGGCTACCAGCGTCTGCTCCGGGACCTGCAAGTCGCGCGGCGCCCATGCCGAGGCGGCCACGCCCGTGTAGGCCGGCGGAGCCAGGCGCACGGTGAGCGGCGACAGCGGCGCGGCCAGCGCGGCGGACACAGGCTGCAGCGGCTGGCCGGCGGCCGGCTGCTTGCCTTGTCCGGCGAACCACAGCATCCCGGCCAGCACGGCGCTGGTCAGGAGGATGGGCATACCGGCGGAAATGCGGCCCTTGGCGATGCCGCGCAGCTGGGGCGCGGTGACGCTCGCGTCCAGGCGGTCCAGCAGGCGCTGGCGCTGCAGGCGCGCGACGGGAGTCTCGGCATGGACCAGCAATGCCGAGCTGTCCTCCATCTCCGGCACGGCGCCGTCCAGCCAGGCGTCCCATTCGTGGTTGACGCGGCGGCGCAGCTTAGCCCAGTCCCAGGCGCACCAGCCGGCCCAGGCGAGCAGCCCCGGCCCGGACGGCACGGCCAGCCATGGCAAGGCTCCGCCCACCCACAGCGGCAGGCGGCGCAGCTGGGCGGCGCGCCAGACGCGCCGGACGATCTCAGCGCCTTCTTGCATGCGTCAATAACCTTTCCAGTACAAACAGGGCCACCAGGGCGGCCAGCAGCATGTCGCGCAGGGCGCCGCTCGGTTCGGGCGCACGCGCATCCTTCGAGGCGGCGAACACGCGCGACGGCATCGTGTAGTGGCGCGGACCGATGTGCACCTGCTGCCAGTGTTCGATCAGGGCCCGCGCGGCGTCCGGATCGCGCGGCGGCCAGGACTTCGACAGCCACAGGCGGCCGCGCGCGCTGTCCGCGTGCAGCACGCCGCCGGCTTCACGCGCCTTGCTCATTTCGGGGAAGGCGGCGGGGTCGAGCACCCACCAGAGCGGCGCGCGCATCGCGGCCGGCGGCGCGCCGGTCCGGTCCCAGACGATCAGTTCGGTCCTGGCGCCCGGCGCCGCATCGACGATCACCCGTTCCGGGCCGTCGAGCGCGGCGAACAGGCGGCGCCACTCCTGCAGGCGCTCGCTGTCGATATAGACGTGGCGTTCGGTCTTTGCCGGCGGTTTGGCCAAGGTGTGCAGCTCGACGGTGCGGCCGAAGGCCGGCAGCGTGGCCGGCATCGGGATGTCGCCCAGCACCAGCAGGCGCGCGTCCGGCTTCCATTCGCGCTCGTGGGTGCGGACCCAGGCGATGGCTTGCGCCGCCGGCATGGCGACGCGCTCGGCCTGGGCCAGTCCCGCCTGCGCGGCCTGGCGCTCGGCCCAGGCCGGGTCGGTACCTTCGGCGATGACGACGGTGTCGCCGCGCCATGGGAACACCGGGTCGGCCAGCCAGGCCACCAGGGCGGCCAGCAGCAGGCAGCGCACCAGCAGCAGGAGCGGATCGCTGAAGCGCCACACGCGGGTCTGGCGCGGCTCGGCGCGCGGCAGGAAGCGTGCGGTCGCCAGCGGCTCCGCCTTGTGCTGCTCTCGCTTCTTGCGGTGCCACCAGATCGGCAAGGCGAGCGTGGCGAGGCCCAGCCACCAGAGGCCGTTCATGGACGTCCTCCCGGCCGGCGCAGCCAGCGCCGCAATACCTCGACCGGCGCCTGCTCGATGGCAGCCTGGGTCAACGGCATGTCGTTCTTGCGGCAGGCGGCCGTGACCGCGGCGAAGTGTTCCTCGCGGTTGCGGCGGTAGCCGTCCTTCAGGTCGGCGCCGAAACGGAACACGCCCGCGTCCTGTTCAGGGTCGCGGTAAGCCAGCGCCGGCGAAAAACTGACGTCGGTCTCGGCCTGGGTCTGCAGGCACAGCACGCGCACGTCGTGGCGCATCTGGCGCAGCCGGGTCAGCGCCTGCGAGAGCGGCGAGGGCCAGTCGAGCAGGTCGCTGGCGGCAAAGATGGCGCTCGGCGCGCGTGCGAAGTGCAGGCTGGCGCGCAGGGTGTCGGCATCCGGCAGCTCGCCCCTGGGTTCGACGCGCTGCAGCTGGGCCAGCACGCGCTGGAGCTGGCGCGGCCCGCGCGAGGCCGGGGTGAACTGCACCCTGCCCTCGCCCAGCACCACCAGGCCGAAGGCGTCGCCCTGGCGCTGGGCGATGGCGGCCACGCAGCCGAGCAGCATGCGCGCGTAATGCAGCTTGTCGAGTTTTTCCACGCTGCGGCTGGGCTCCGCCATCGAGGCCGACGCATCCAGCACCAGCCAGACGGCGACATGGCTGTCGCGTTCCGCTTCGCGCACGAAGTAGCGGTCGGCGCGCGCCAGCAGTTTCCAGTCGACGCGCCGCCACTCGTCCCCAGGCGCGTAGGCCCGGTATTCCGAGAACTCGACACCCGCACCGCGCTCGCGGCCGGCATGAATGCCGTGCCCGAGCCCGGCCAGCACGTGCCGGATCACGAGGTCGAGGTTCTGCGTGTGCGCGATCAGCGCGGTATTCGCCAGCGACAACTTAGTCGACCTTGATCTCGTTGCGCAGGGACTGGAGGATGTCGGCGATGGCGATGCCGTCGGCCTCGGCTTCGAAGTTGCGCAGCACGCGGTGCGCCAGCACAGGCAGCAGCATGGCCTGGATGTCGTCGCGCGTGACCGCCAGGCGGCCCTGCATCAGGGCGCGCGCCTTGGAGGCCAGCACCAGCGCCTGGCCGGCGCGCGGACCGGCGCCCCAGCCGATGTGCTGCTTGACCGCGGCGACCGTGGTCTCGCTCGGGCGCGTCGCGCGCACCAGGCGGGTGGCGTAGCGCAGCAGGTGGTCGCCGATCTCGATGTCGCGCACCAGCTGCTGCAGGCGCAGCAGCGTTTGCACGTCCATCGCCGGCTCGGCGTCGTCCAGTCCCGCGTGGGTGGTGCGCGAGACCATCAGCACTTCTTCGTCCTCGGTCGGGTAGACCACGTCGATGCGCAGCAGGAAGCGGTCCAGCTGGGCTTCCGGCAGCGGATAGGTGCCGGCCTGTTCGATCGGGTTCTGCGTGGCCAGCACGAAGAAGGGGCGCGGCAGCTTGTGGGTCTGGCCGGCGAAGGTGACGGCGCGTTCCTGCATCGCTTCCAGCAGCGCCGACTGGGTCTTGGGCGGGGCGCGGTTGATCTCGTCCGCCAGCAGCACCTGGGTGAACACCGGCCCCTGCTGGAAGCGGAACACGCGCTGGCGCGTGCTGGTGTCTTCTTCCAGGATCTCGGTGCCCACGATATCCGAGGGCATCAGGTCCGGCGTGAACTGCACGCGGCGGAATTCCATGTCGGTCGCCTGCGCGAGCGACTTCACCAGGAGGGTCTTGCCCAGGCCCGGCACGCCTTCCACCAGCGCGTGGCCGCCGGCCAGCAGGCAGGTCAGCAGCAGCTCGACCACGTCGTTCTGGCCGATGATCACGCGCGCCATGCTGGCGCGCAGCGCGCCTATCTTCGCCGTCAGGTCGGCGATTTCCCGTTCATCCCACGCTACCGCATCACGTTCAGCCACCGCTCACGCTCCCAACGCATATTGAATAATATTCACCGCAAAACGGGTATTGTCGACCGCCAGGAAACGCTTGTTGCGGAAGTCGTAATCCCATTCGCAGCCATAGTCCTTGTTCGAGTACAGCACCCGGATGCGGCCGCCGAACTCGATGGCCTTCAGGTACTCGTGCACCAGGTCGTCGCCCCAGCCATTCAGCTCGCCGCCCGTGGTCGGCGGGCCGTCGAACTTGAAGAAGCACGAATACAGCTTGTGCGTATTCGGGATCTTCTTCAGCGCGCTCGCCCCGAAGATCTTGACCATCTCGGCCTCGAAGGACTTGGCGAACAGCCCGTCGATGTCGTGGTTGCAGTCGTCGACGAAGACGAAGCCGCCGCCGCGCACGTAGCGCTCGAAATTGCGCCGCTCCGCAGGGGTGAACTGGACCAGCTTGTGGCCGGCCAGGTAGCAGAACGGCGCCTGCAGCATTTTCGGATCGGCGAGCGCCACCATGCGCTCGACCGGATCCACCCGCAAGGTGGTGTACTCGACGAGCGAGTTCAGCACGTTACTGGGCATGCGGATATCCACGTCCCAATCGCCCGACTCATACATCAGGCGCGTGAAGTAGAAATCGTAAGACGCCATTGATTAGACTGCGTCGGACAGCGAGGTGAAGTTGAAGTCGCGGACCTTCATCGGCGGCAGCACCATCTGGAACGGCACTTCGTCGCCGCCGATGATCTGCGGCTTGCCCAGTTCCTCGATGTTGTTGAGGATGGTGACCGGGCTCTCGTTGAAGCGGAAGTTCTTCACCGGGTGCTTGATCTTGCCGTTCTCGACGTAGAAGGTGCCGTCGCGGGTCAGGCCGGTGATGAGCAGCGACTGCGGGTCCACCATGCGGATGTACCAGGTGCGGGTGACCACGATGCCCTTCTTGGTGCCTTCGATCAGCTCTTCCAGCGACTTGGTGCCGCCGGCCATGATCATGTTGCCGTGACTGGCGGTCGCCTGCTTGCCGGTCTTCTTGGCCCAGTAAGGCGAATAGCCGAGCGAGGCCACGCGGCCGTCCTTGATCAGGTCCGTGCGCTGGCGCGCGATCATGGTCTGGTTGTCCCACGGGGCCACCGGCACGTCCGGGTTCCACGGGTCGGCCCAGATGTTGACCTGCTGGTCGAACAGCTTCTCGCCCAGGCGGTTGCCGCCGCCCTTCTTGGCCAGGAAGCTGCGGCCTTCGTCGGCCGCGCGGGCGCCGAAGGAGCTGAACATATTGCCCAGGATTTCGGAGGTGGCGGCCGGTTCCAGGATCACGGTGTAGCGGCCCGGCTCCAGCGCCTTGGCGTCGACCGAGCGCAGCGCCTTCTCGATCGCCACGTTGGCCGCTTCGCTTGCGTTGAAGCGGCGTGCATCCACGGCCGAGCGGGTCACCCAGCCCGAACCGCGGCCGTCTTCGGTGCGCGCGGTGCAGGTGAAGGACAGGTCGGTGAATTCCTGGAAACCGAACACGCCGTTCGAGTTGGCGATGCAGGCGAAGCGGGTGCTGTCGGTGAAGAAGCCGGCGGTGACCAGCTTCTTGGCGCGCGCCTGGCCGATGCTGGCGGCGGCGACTTCGGCGCGGTAGTCCGGGTCGATGGCGGAGGTAGCAGGCACGAAGGTCTGGGTGCCGCGGTATTCCTGCTTGCCGACGGCCGGCACGAACTCCGGATTCTCCGGCGCCAGGCGCGCCAGTTCCTCGGCGCGGCGCACGGCCTTTTCCAGCGACTTGTCGTCGAATTCATTGATGACGGCGGTGCCGGTGCGCTTGCCGAAGGCGACGCGCACGGCCAGCTCCATGTCCTCGGTGAGGCCCGCGGTCGACACGCTGTTGCGCGCGAAGCGGATGTTGCCGGTGCGGTTGCCTTCGATCGACACCGTGCATTCGTCGGCCTTCGAGA
This sequence comes from Massilia sp. AB1, assembly GCF_018119385.1. Classification (NCBI taxonomy): domain Bacteria; kingdom Pseudomonadati; phylum Pseudomonadota; class Betaproteobacteria; order Burkholderiales; family Oxalobacteraceae; genus Massilia; species Massilia sp. AB1. The sequence goes on from NZ_JAGKSG010000016.1 coordinate 66,034, forward strand.
AGCCGATCACGCGGTCGGCGATGCGTTTTGCTTGTTCTTGATTCAGGGATTTCATCCTGGTCTCCTCATCCGATCTTGCGTGCGGTGTTGATCACATTGATGCCGTTGAAGCGCGTGGTGCTCGAGCCGTGCGACACGGCGCTGACCTGGCTCGGCTGGCCTTTGCCGTCGAAGAACGAGCCGCCCATGCGCCAGTCGCGTTCGTCGCAAATGGCGCTGCAGGCGTTCCAGAACTCCTGGGTGTTCGACTGGTAGGCCACGTCTTCCAGCGGGCCGGTGATCTTGCCGTTCTTGATTTCGTAGAACAGCGTGCCGCCGAACTGGAAGTTGTAGCGCTGCTGGTCGATCGAGTAGGAGCCGCGGCCGAGAATGTAGACGCCCTTCTTGACGTCCTTGATCATCTCGTCCGGGGTCAGGCGCGCCTTGCCCGGTTCCAGCGACACGTTCGGCATGCGCTGGAACTGGATGGTGCTCCAGCTGTCCGCGTAGGAGCAGCCGTGCGATTCCTTCTCGCCGATGATGTGGGCCTGGTCGCGCGTGGCCTGGTAGTTCACCAGCACGCCGTTGCGGATGATGTCCCACTTCTTGGTCTTGACGCCTTCGTCGTCGTAGGCCACGTAGCCGAGCGAGCCCGGGGTGGTCTTGTCGGCGACGAAGTTGACGCGCTCGTGGCCGTACTTGAATTTCCTGGTCTCCCACTTGTCCAGCGTGGCGAAGCTGGTGCCGGCGTAGTTGGCTTCGTAGCCGAGCACGCGGTCCAGTTCCGTCGGATGGCCGACGTTTTCGTGGATGGTCAGGAACAGGTGTTCGGGCGACAGCACCAGGTCGTACTTGCCCGGCTCGACCGACTTGGCGCCGAGCTTCTCGCGCGCCTGCTTGCCGGACAGGCGTGCGTCCTCGACGATGTCGTAGGAACCGGTGTAGAGCGTGGTCACGCCGCCGGCGGCCTGCACCTTGTGCTCGGGGCGGGCGTCGAAGTACTCGTAGCCCATCGACACCGGCGCGCCGAGGCCGGCGCGCGAGCGGAACTTGCCGCTGGCCTTGTCGACCGCGGTGGCGGTGATCGGAGCCCACAGGCGGTGGATGTCCTGGTCGATGTAGGAGCCGTCGGTGGAGGCGAAGTACTTCTGCTGGTTGATCTGGAACAGCGACGCGGTCATGAAGCTCGCGCCCGCGTCCATGCCGGCCTTGTTAGCGGCGATTAGCATCTCGGCCTTTTCCTTGACCGGGACCAGGCGCCAGTCCTTCTTGACCGGCGTGGCCCAGGCCACTTCGCCGACGCCCTTGACCGGGGCCAGGCGCACCGGCTCGGTCTGCAGCTTGGCGTTGGCCTTGGCGATGGCGACCGCCTGGCGCGCGGCCTCGGCCACGCCGTCCGGGGTCATGTTGTTGGTCGAGGCAAAACCGTAGGCGCCGTTGGCGACCACGCGCACGCCGACGCCGCTGGACTCGGTGTTGCTGATGTTCTCGACGTTCAGGTCGCGCGTGATGATGAATTGGTTCAGGTAGCGGCCGATGCGCACGTCGCAGTAGGAAGCGCCGGCCTTGGTGGCGGCGTTCAGGGCGACGTCGGCCAGGGCCTTCTTCGCCGCGGCGGCCATCGGGTTCAGGAGCTCGTCGGCGGCGATGGCGTTGCCGAAGACGGGGACGAGCATGGCGCCTGCAGTGCCGGCGCCGACTTTGAGGAAGGTACGACGTTCCATTCAATTCTTCCGTTTGCTTATGCACGTCATCCCGGCGAAGGCCGGGATGACGTTGTTTTATGTTGCGGGTTAAACGGCGTCCGATAGCGACGTGAAGTTGAAGTCCCGAATCTTCATCGCCGGAATCAGCATCGAATAATTCGCCTCATCCCCACCGATCACCACCGGCTTGCCGATCTCCTCGATGTTGTTCAGCATCGTCACCGGGCTCTCGTTGAAGCGGAAGTTCTTCACCGGGTGCTTGATCTTGCCGTTCTCCACATAGAAGGTGCCGTCGCGGGTCAGGCCGGTCAGCAGCACCGACTGCGGGTCCACCATGCGGATGTACCAGGTGCGGGTCACCAGGATGCCCTTCTTGGTGCTGGCGATCAGCTCCGCCGTCGACTTGTCGGTGCCGGCCATGATGATGTTGCCGGCCGTGCCCACGGCGCGCTGGCCCTTCTTCTTGGCCCAGAATTGCGAGTAGTTGAGCGCGTTGATGCGCCCGTCCTTCACCAGATGGATGCGCTCGCGCGGCAGCATGTCGTTGTCCCACGGCAGGACCGGGACGTCCTTGTCCCAGGGGTCGGACCAGATGTTGACCTGCTGGTCGAACAGCTTGTCGCCCAGGCGGTTGGCGCCGCCCGGCTTGGACAGGAAGCTGCGGCCCTCGTCGGCGTTGCGGGCATTGAAGCCGTTCAGCATGAAGCCGATCAGGTCGCTGGTGGCGGCCGGCTCCATGATCACGGTGTAGCGGCCCGGCTCCAGCGCCTTGGCCTCGACCGAGCGCAGCGCCTTCTCGATCGCCACTTCGGCCGCTTCGCGCGGGTCGAACTTGGCGACGTCGCGCGCCGAGCGCTTCACCCAGCCCGAACCGCGGCCGTCTTCGGTGCGCACGGTGCAGGTGAAGTCCAGCGAGGTGGCGACCTGGTGGCCGAACACGCCGTTGGAGTTGGCCACGGTTTCGAAGGACGAACGGTCGGTGAAGAAGCCGGCGGCCACCAGCCCCTTCTTGCGGCAGGCCTCCATCGCGTAGGCGGCGGCCTGGGCGCGGTATTCCGGATCGATCGCGGAGGTAGCGGGCACGAAGGTCTCGGAGCCCTTGTAGCCGGTCTTGGCGATCGCCGGCATGAACTCCGGGTTTTCCGGCGCCAGGCGCGCCAGGTCCTCGGCGCGGCGCACGGCGCGCTCCAGCGATTTGTCGTCGAACTCGTTGATGGTGGCGGTGCCCTGGCGCTTGCCGAAGGCGACCTGCACCTGCACGCGGGTGTCGTCGGCCAGGCCGGCGGTCGAGACGGCATTGCGCGCGAACCGGATGTTGCCGATGCGGTTGCCTTCGACGCTGACGATGCACTCATCGGCCTTGGACAGCGACAGCACGCGGTCCGTGATGCGCTTGGTTTGTTCCTGGGTCAAGATGCTCATGGGTCCCGTCCTTTAGCCGATCTTGCGAGCGGTGTTGATCACGTTGATGCCGTTGAAGCGCGTGGTCGAGGAACCATGCGAGACGATCGAGATCTGCGGCGGCTGGCCCTTGCCGTCGAAGAAGGAACCGCCCATGCGCCAGTCGCGCTCGTCGCAGATGGCGCTGCAGGCGCTCCAGAATTCCTGGGTGTTGGCCTGGTAGGCCACGTCTTCCAGCATCTGGCCGATCTTGCCGTCCTTGATTTCGTAGAACAGCTGGCCGCCGAACTGGAAGTTATAGCGCTGCTGGTCGATCGAGAACGAACCGTCGCCGACGATGTAGACGCCCTTCTTGATGTCCTTGACCATCTCGTCCGGAGTCAGCTTCTTCTTGCCGGCCGCCAGCGAGACGTTCGGCATGCGCTGGAACTGCACCGAGTTCCAGCTGTCGGCGTAGGAGCAGCCGTGCGATTCCTTCTCGCCGATGATGTGGGCCTGGTCGCGGGTGGCCTGATAGTTGACCAGGATGCCGTCCTTGATGATGTCCCACTGCTTGGTCTTGACGCCTTCGTCGTCGTAGCCCACGCAGCCCAGCGAACCCGGGGTGATCTTGTCGGCGTACAGGTTGACGATCGGCGCGCCGTACTTGAAGCTCTTGGTCTGCCACTTGTCCAGGGTGGCGAAGCTGGTGCCGGCGTAGTTCGCCTCGTAGCCCAGCACGCGGTCCAGTTCCGTCGGGTGGCCGACGTTTTCGTGGATGGTCAGCCACAGGTGTTCCGGCGACAGCATCAGGTCGTACTTGCCCGGCACCACCGACTTGGCGGTCAGCTTGCGCTTGGCGTCGCGGCCCGCGGCCTTGGCGTCCTCGATGATGTCATAGGATTCGGTGTACAGGGTGGCGACGCCGCCGGCGGCCTTGATCTTGTGCTCGGGACGCGCGTCCAGGTATTCGTAGCCCTTGCCGACCGGGGAGCTCAGGCCCGAGCGCGAGCGGAACTTGCCGGTGGCCTTGTCCACGGCGGTGGCCTGGAACGGGGCCCACAGGCGGTGCACATCCTGGTCGATGTAGGAGCCGTCGGTCGAGGCGAAGAACTTCTGCTGGTTCACCTGGAACAGCATCGACTGCATGAAGTTCGCGCCGTTGTCCATGCCGGCCTTGTTCGCGGCGATGAGCAGGTCGGCCTTTTCCTTGATCGGCACCGCGCGCCAGTCCTTCTTGATCGGGGTGGCCCAGGAGACGTCGCCCACGCCCTTGACCGGTGCGAGACGCACCGGTTCGGACTGCAGCTTGGCGTTGGCCTTGGCAATCGCCACCGCCTGGCGCGCCGCGTTGGCGATACCGTCGCTGGACATGTCGGAGGTCGCGGCGAAGCCGTAGGCGCCGTTGCAGATCACGCGCACGCCCACGCCGGCCGATTCGGTGTTGGCCACGTTCTCGACGTTCAGGTCGCGGGTCACGATGAACTGGTTCAGGTAGCGGCCAATGCGCACGTCGCAGTAGCTGGCGCCGGCCTTGGTGGCGGCGTTCAGGGCGACGTCGGCGAGCGCCTTCTTGGCGGCGACGGGCATGGTGCTGAGCAGTTCTTCAGCGGCGATCGCGCGGCCGAACGGGATCAGCGTCGAACCGAGCGCCAGGCTGCTTAAATTGAGAAAAGTACGACGTTCCATAGGGTCTCCTGGGTATCCTATTTCGGGCAGCGGTTCCGCCGGCACAGCACGGCGCCGCTCTTGTATGTACAGCGCTTCTGGGAACTTCGTCGTCTCCGGATGGGGTGACGGCAAACTTCTCAACCATAGACTAAAGTTTTTGGTTAGGCAATCTTTATGCCATCCATACGGGCTATCCAAAGTGGCTGATTCCACAACACCCGCAAACGCGTGTCCGAATGTCCGGACACTGTCCGCCTGTCCGCCCCGGACAGGCGCGGACACTTCGACATATGTATAAATACCAAGCTTGACTGTCCGGCCACACTGCCGGATCATCAGCCCGGCGGCAGCGGCGTCCCGCCCTGCCATCGACAATCACCATGGAGACTTCGCACCGATGAAACGACTGATCCTGGCCGCCATGCTGGCCACCGGACTGGCCGGCGCCGCGCAGGCGGACGACGCCCTGAAGGCCGCCATCGCCGGCGAACACCGCAGCGCCGCCAACAAGGCGCGCGACGTGTACCGCCATCCCTACGAGACCCTGACTTTCTTCGGCATCAGGCCGAACATGACCGTGGTGGAACTGGCGCCGTCGGGCGGCTGGTACACCGAGATCCTGGCGCCCTACCTGCGCGACAAGGGCAAGCTGATCGGCGCGGGCGAAGCGATCCAGCCGGACAAGCGCTACGGCACCACCTTCAAGAAGAAGCTGGATTCCAATCCGGCCGTCTTCGACAAGGTCGTCCCGTCCGTGTTCGAGCCGCCGGCCACCTACCAGATCGCGGCGCCCAACAGCGTCGACATGGTCCTCACCTTCCGCAACCTGCACAACTGGGTCGGCAACGGCGAAGACGCCCTGCGCACCACCTTCAAGGAAATCCACAAGGTGCTCAAGCCGGGCGGCGTGCTGGGCGTGGTCGACCACCGCCTGCCGGCTTCGATGACGCAGGACGCCAAGGCCTCGAGCGGCTACGTGCACGAAGCCTGGGTGATCAAGATGGTGGAAAGCGCGGGCTTCAAGCTGGCCGGCAAGTCCGAGGTCAACGCCAATCCGAAGGACACCGCCAACCACGAAAAAGGCGTGTGGACCCTGCCGCCGGTGCTGGCCAACAAGGACAAGGACCGCGAGAAGTACATGGCGATCGGCGAGAGCGACCGCATGACGCTCAAGTTCGTCAAGCAGTGACGTGCCGGGGAGGACGGCCTCCGTCCTCCCTCCTGTGGACTTCCGCGTATTTCCAATTGCGGCGCGGGTGTATATTCTTCCGGTTGAGCACCTACTACCGCAACCGAAGGAATTCATGAAAATCTACCGCTTTGCCGCCCTGGCGCTTGCCGCATCGAGCCTGGCCCATGCCCAGGACAGCACCCCGCAGACCACGCCCGTCCCTCCCGCCGCCACGACCCAGACCGCCGCCCCGGCGCTGCCGGCCATCGAGGCCTCGGTGGTCAAGATCTTCTCGACCGTGCGCCGTCCGGACCCGTACAAGCCCTGGACCAAGGCCTCGCCGAACGACATCACCGGCTCGGGCGTGATCATCGAGGGCAAGCGCATCCTGACCAATGCCCACGTGGTGAGCTATGCGAGCCAGGTCGAGGTGCAGGCCAGCCAGTCGGGCGACAAGGTGGCGGCCAAGGTGATCGCGATCGCGCGCGGGCTGGACCTGGCGGTGCTGGAGCTGGAAGACCCGAGCTTCTTCGACAGGCGTCCGCCGGTCACCCGCGCCGCGGTGCTGCCGGACGTGCGCGAGCAGGTGTTCGCCTACGGCTACCCGGTGGGCGGCAATTCGCTGTCGACCACCAAGGGCATCGTCTCGCGGGTGGAGTTCGTGCCCTACAGCTCCTTCAGCTCTGGCCTGCGCATCCAGATCGACGCGCCCATCAATCCGGGCAACAGCGGCGGCCCGGTGATCGCGGGCGACAAGATGATCGGCCTGGCCTTCTCGATGGCGGCGGGCGCCCAGAACATCGGCTACGTGATCCCGAACGAAGAGATCGAACTGTTCCTGCGCGACGTGGCCGACGGCAAGTACGACGGCAAGCCGCTGCTGCACGACAGCATCCAGACCCTGGAAAACCCGGCCCTGCGCGCCTTCCTCAAGCTCGACAAGTCGGTCGAAGGCGCGGTGGTGCACAAGCCCTACCGCACGGACGCGTCCTGGCCGCTGAAAGAGTGGGATGTGATCACCCACATCGGCGAGTACCCGGTCGACAACCAGGCCATGGTGAAGCTGGGTTCCAACCTGCGCGTGCGCTTCCAGTACCGCATCCAGCAGGTGGCGAAGAACGGCAAGGTGCCGATGACCATCGTCCGCAACGGCAAGACCATGAAGGTGGACGTGCCGGCGACCGGCCCGCGTCCGCTCCTGATCCCGGATCTAAATGGCGGCTATCCGTCGTATTTCGTCTACGGCCCGATGGCGTTCACCCGCGCCAGCGCGGAGTTCCTGAGCTTCATCGGCACCAATGCGGGGGCGATGCACGGGTATGCCTTCAACGCCAGCCCCCTGATCACGCGCCGCGGCGATTCGCCGGATGCGCAGCGCGAGGAGCTGGTGGTGATCAGCTCGCCCTTCTTCCCGCACAAGCTGGTCAGCGGCTATTCGAACCGCTTCGGGTCGGTGGTGGAGTCGATCAACGGCAAGCCGGTGCGCAGCCTGAGCCACCTGGTGGCGCTGCTGCGTGACCTGAAGGACGAGCAGATCGTGCTGCGCTTCGACCAGCGCTATGGCGAGACCATGATCTTGCCGCGCAAGGCGACCTTGGATGCGACCGAGGCGATCCTGTCGGATAACGGGATCAGGGCGCAGGGGTCGGAGGATATGATGAAGGTGTGGGACGGGAAGTGAGTTAACGCTGCTCAGCGAAAGTCAACTTGGGTCCCGGCCTTCGCCGGGACGACGTGCATACTGTGTTGGCCTTAAGACCGTCATCCCGGCGGAGGCCGGGATCCAAGTTTGCTCAATCCGCCGACTTCTTCTCTTTCACCGGCGTAAACAGCAAATCCTGGAAGTCATAGCTGAAGTCCGTTTCCGTGGAAATCGGCTTCATGCGCATCCGCTCGATCGACCCGTCATGATCGAGCGAGAACGTCACATACGCATCCGCATTGAAGTTCCGCTCCTTCCAGCGCACGACGAAGGTATCGTGCTGGAAGTGCTCCAGTTCCCCCATCAGGTCCGGCGTGCGCGAGAACACCATCACCTGCTTGCCGCCCACCTTCTTGATGGTCGCCTTGCCATACCAGGCGTCCTCGTACTCGCCCTCGTACGACGCCAGCGGCAGCGACGGCTTGCTCTTGGCCGCGCGGGTCGCCGACTCCTTCTTGACGCGCTCCATTTCCTTGGCGTGCATCTCCTTGTCCATGTCGGCGAAGCGGCCGATCCAGTCGGTCGGGACCACGTCCAGGTACTGGTCCATCAGGCGGTACTGCAGCGCGCTGAGCGAGGGGCCGCTCTCGGCGTTGGTGAAGATCGCGATGCCCAGCTTCGCTTCCGGCACCAGCAGCACGCGCGAATAGAAGCCCTGCAGCGCGCCGCCGTGCATCGCCACCAGCTTGCCCTGGTAGTCGCGCAGCTGGAAGCCCAGGCCGTAGGCGAAGAAGTTCGGCTTGGTCGCCGCCAGCGGAGGACGCGGCTGGCCGATCTTCATCGGGGTCTGCGCCGTCCACATCTCGCGCGCCTGCTTCTCGGACCACAGTCGTGTTTCCTTGCCGTCCGCGTCCTTGCCCACGCGGCCCTCGTCCAGCAGCACGTTCATCCAGCGCGCGATGTCCTCGGCGTTGGTGTTGATGCCCACCGCGCCGATCGCGTTCGCCACCGGCATCGGCTTGACCACCGAGATCTTGCCGTTGATCTTGCTGTGCGGCGCCGACACGTTGGCGATGTTCGCATGCTCGTCCAGGCTGGTGGTGGTCGTGTTCATGCCTGCTGGCTTGAGAATCCACTCGCGCATGGTCTCACCCCAGGACTTCCCGGATTTCATGGCGATGATCTTGCCGGCCACGATGTACAGCAGGTTATCGTAGGCGTAGCTGTTGCGGAAGCTGGTCGCCGGCTTGATGTAGCGGAGATTGTGGATGATCTCGTCGGTGCTGAAGGTGGTGGTCGGCCACCACATCAGGTCGCCCGCGCCCAGGCCCAGGCCGCTGCGGTGGGTCAGCAGGTCGCGCACGGTCATCTCGGCCGTGACGTAGGGGTCGTACATGCGGAAGTCCGGCAGGTGCTTGATGACCGGATCGTCCCAGGACAGCTTACCCTGGTCGACCAGCATCGCCAGGCCGGCGGCGGTGAAGGCCTTGGAGTTCGAGGCGATCTCGAACAGGGTCTTGCCGTCCACCGGGGTCGGATCGCCCAGCTTGCGCACGCCGAAGCCCTGCGCGGCCAGCACCTTGCCGTCCTTGACGACGGCGATGGCGATGCCCGGCACGTCGAATTCCTTCATCACGCGCTTGACGTCGGCTTCCAGGTTGTACGCCGGCGCCTCGGCTGCGGCAACGGCGGCCGGAGCCTGCGCGAACGCCGCGCCGGTGGTGGAGAATGCGATCAGGATCGCGGCTGCGAGTCGGTTCATTGCTTGCACTATCGTCTTCCTTTTATTTCTTGTTCATCTGCTTGTCGACGCTCGATTGCGTCTCCGGGTGGTAACGCTCGCGCGCGGCCTTGTAGACACGCTCGGCCCAGGCGCGGTCGTCCGCCTTGGCGCGCAGCGCGCCGTACAGCGGCACCACGAACTTCTGGCGGCCCACGCTCATCAGGAAGGCTTCCAGGTTCGGGCGGATGCCGTGGTAGCCGGCATGCACCGAGGCGCGGTAGAAGCGGAAGGCCACTTCGTTGTTGCCGGTCTTGGCCAGGCCGAAGGCCTTATCCAGTTCCTCCAGCTGCTTCGCATCCGCCTTGTTGTCGATGTCGTTCAGGAACTTCATCCACTCGGCGGCGTTCCAGTTCTTCGTGTCCAGCTGGGCGGTCTTGACCTCGCCCTTGAGCCAGCCCTCGGTGGTGGCGTTCAGCTTGGCCAGGCGGGCCGACACCGCGCGCTGGGCGCTGGCCGGGATGCCCGGGCCATACAGCCACTCGTCCAGCTCCGCATCGCTCATGACCTTCGGGTTCTTCGACAGCAGGTTGGCGCGCAGGTAGGCCACGAACTGCTCGGTGGTCACGCTCTGGAAGGCGTGCTGGTCGAACCAGCCGCGCAGGAAGGGATCGAAGGCGGCGCGGCCGGCGCGCTGCTCCAGGGTGCGCAGGAACCAGGCGCCCTTCGGATAGGCCAGCTCTTCGTCGGTGTAGTGCTCGGACGAGGTGTCCGGATCGCGGGTGACCAACGCCTGCTTCGCCAATGGCAGGGTCTTCAGGTGCTCGAGGGCCTCTTCCTGCTCCAGCTGCAGGTTCATGGTGGCCACGTCTTCGCCGTAAATCTTTTCCAGGATGCGGGTGGTCACGTAGGTGGTGAAGCCTTCGTTGAGCCACCAGTGCTTCCACGAGGCGTTGGTCACCAGGTTGCCCGACCAGCTGTGCGCCAGCTCGTGGGCGATCAGGTCGACCAGGCTGCGGTCGCCCGCGATCATGGTCGGGGTCAGGAAGGTCAGGCGCGGGTTTTCCATGCCGCCGATCGGGAAGGACGGCGGCAGCACCAGCATGTCGTAACGTCCCCAGCGATAGGGGCCGTACAGCGATTCAGCCGCGGCCACCATCTTCTCGGTGTCGGCCAGCTCGTACTCGGCGGCCTTGATGCGCTTCGGTTCGGCGTACACGCCGGTGCGCGGCCCCAGGCTGCGCACATCGAGTTCGCCGATGCCGATCGCCAGCAGGTAGGAAGGAATCGGCTGCGGCATCCTGAATTTCCAGCCGCCCTTGCCATTCGCTTTTGGGTCATTCTCCGCGCTCATCACCACGCGCAGGCCGCTAGGGGCCTGGATGCGGGCGGTGTAGGTGAAGCGCACCGCCGGCGTATCCTGGATCGGCACCCAGGAACGCGCGTTGATCGACTGCGACTGGCTGAACATGAAGGGACGCTTGCCCGACATGGTCTGGGCCGGCGTCAGCCACTGCAGGGCGGTGGCGGTCGGCGCGGTGCGGTAGTAAATGCGCACCTTCTTCGGCTGGCCCGGCAGGGCGATATGCAGCGCCTGGCCCTTCTCCTGGTCCAGCTTGTCGAGCGTATAAGGCACGCTGCGCCAGGCGCCGCCCGCGTCCTGCGCCTCGATCTTCGAGATCGCCAGCTCGCGCGTGTCGAGATCGAGGGTGGTGGCCGACTTGTCCAGCCAGTCGAGGGTCAGCTCGGCGTGACCGTCCAGGGTCTTGCGGGTGAAATCGGCCTTCAGGTCCATGTGCAGGGCACTGGTCTTGACCTGGTCGTATTTGGCGTAGCTCAGGGGGTCGAGCGCGAATGCGCAGGCGGTCCAGGCACCCAGGATCAGGGTGGCGGCGGCGCGCGGCAGGAAGCGTGTCTTCATGGTCTCTCGCAGGGATGGCAGCCGAGGCAGGGCTGCGGGCGCGAGCAGAATAGCACGCGCTATCCTGCAGCGAAAGCGCGGCAAATCGCCCGTATGTACGCCGTGCGGAGGTCCGACTCTGCTATGATCGCGCCTTTCGCCTCACCCGCTTTTCCGCTTCATGGACGCCTTCCTCGTTTCGACCGGCATCGTGGCGCTCGCCGAGATCGGCGACAAGACCCAGCTGCTGGCTTTCCTCCTCGCCGCCCGTTTCCGCCGTCCCCTGCCGATCGTGTTCGGCATCTTCGTGGCCACCATCTTCAACCACGCCTTCGCCGCCGCCGTGGGCGCGCTGGTCAGCGAGCTGCTCGGCCCGAACACGATGCGCTGGGTGCTGGGCCTGTCCTTCCTGGGCATGGCGGCCTGGATCCTGGTGCCGGACGAGATCGACGACGAGGAAACCAGCCTGGCGCGCCACGGCGTCTTCCTCACCACCCTGATCGCCTTCTTCGTGGCCGAGATGGGCGACAAGACCCAGGTCGCCACCGTGGCGCTGGCGGCGCGCTACGAATCGATGGCCGCCGTCGTCGCCGGCACCACCTTCGGCATGATGCTGGCGAACGTGCCGGCCGTGTACTTCGGCGAACGCATCGCCAACCGGGTGCCGGTGAAGCTGGTGCACGGCATCGCCGCCGTCATCTTCGCGGTGCTCGGCATCGCCACCTTGCTGGGCGCGGGCGAAGGCCTGGGCTTCTGAGCATCATTCCTGCGTCACCCACACGGGCGCCGACCACAGCACCTTGCCGTCGTCCTGGGTGATCCGGGCGTAATAGAAATGCTCGCCCGGCGCGGGGATGAAGCTGGTGGTCGCCTTATCCGATAATTGGGTCACCTGGCCCTTGCGTCCCGGGACCCCTTCCATGATCGCCACCGCCGCCACCTGCTTGCCGGTGCTGCTGGCGAAATTCGCCACCAGCTCGAGCGGCCCCCGGTTGCGGAAGCGCTCCCCCATCATCCGGCCGTTCGCGCTTAGGACCAGCTGCGAACCCTTGTCCATGGTGGCGAACACGCGCCGCGCCTTCAAGGCGTCGATGAAGCTGTCCCGGGTCAGCGCGGCGCCGGCGGGAACCAGGATGCCGGTGCGGTTGGTGTAGGACGCGCCCCAGTTGGCGCAATGGTTGTCCTGGTTGGTGCTGAAGGCCACGTGATAGCCCGCCTCCAGCAGGCGGTTGCAGGCCGCCTCGAAGTGGCTGCGGCGGGTTTCGGACTCCGACAGGCTGGTCGAGAAGGCGGTGCTGTTCACCACCTCGCACAGCGCCATGACTTCGTCGCCATCCGGCGTGTAGGCCAGCGGGACCCCGTTCACCATGAACTGCCCGGTCTGGGCCGGATGATTGAACTGCCCCACCCAGCCGCGCTCGCGCATCAAGGTATACAGGGCCGCGTAATCGCCGCGCGGCGTGCGCGTATCCGCCATCAGCTCGCCCCTGGCGTTGGTCTCCCAGCCCAGCAGCTCGCGGCTGTTGAAGATGTTGAGGTGGCCGCCGTTGTTGATGACGCCCCACTCCATGCCGTACAGCGCCAGGAAGCCCGGATGTGCCTGCGTGTAGGCGTCCGCGCTGGCCAGGCCGGCCTGGTACAAGGCCCGCGCCTTGCCGGCATCGGCGTCGGGCGCGCTGCCGTCGGAACCGTCGTACATGTGGTTGTGCTCCGAGGCGAGCAGGATGTCCAGTCCCTGCTTGTGCGCGAACGCGAAAGCCGCATCCGGGCCGTATGGCGAGCTGAGTGGCGGCTGTGCGCCCTTGCAGGCCGTGACTTCGGCGCCGCCGTCGCTGTGCTTGGTCTGGCTGTGCAGGTTGCCCAGGTAGACGGTGTAGGGCAGCGTACCGGGCGCCGGGGCGGCAGCGGGCGAGGAAGTCGCGCCAGGCAGCGGCTGGAAGCGCGGCATCCGTGGCTGTGAGGGTTTACCGACCGCGATCTCCCAGTCCTGGCTGACCGCCTCGTGGCCGTCGCCGCGCAGCACGGCATGCAGCTTCACCTGGTAGATGCCAGGCGGCGCGGGCGAGCGGCCGATCCGCCCCGACCAGGGCACCGCCACGCTGACGCTGGATGCGGCCAGGGTCGCCCGGCCGCGCCAGCGCAGCGCTGTCCGGCCGCCGGGACGCACCAGCTCCACGCGCCAGTCGACGATCCCGGGGCGGTCGAGGCCGGGATAGTCGAAGCTCAGCGTGAATGTGCGCTGCTGCGCCGCCCCCGCATGGAAGTGCGCGTACAGGGTGGCTTCGAATTCCTTGTGTTCAGCCGGGGCGGCAGTGGCCAGGCCGCAGCTCAACAACAAGGCGCTAAGGGAGAGGGAAATAAGTGAGGTTTTCATGATGCAATTTTTGCAATTGCATCGATTTCGGCCTTGCGCCGGGATACCTGAAAATTGTATTTTTATCTACAAACTATGCGTGCGCTCAAGTTGCCATTCGATTAACTTAACGGAGGATGTTTAGTAAAACACATGCTAAACACAGGGGGAAACGCGCCTGTTTAGTTGCCTGAGAGTCAAACCCGGCCATAATCCGCTGACACAGTCCGGCCCACCGGGCGACACATGTATGGAGACAGCATGACAGTTCGTTTCAAGCACGAATCCCTCTCCCTGACTTTGCTGGCGGCGCTGGCGTTCTCCACCCTGCCTGCACAGGCCGCCACATCAGGTTCGCCTGCGAGCGCCGTCAATGTCTTCATCGGCACCGGCGGCGACGGCCACACCTTCCCGGGCGCCAGCCGGCCTTTCGGCATGGTGCAGCTCAGTCCCGACACCCAGGTGCGCCACTTCCGCCAGAGCTATCCCTGGGCGTCCGGCTACCGCCATGACGATACGTCCATCCTCGGCTTCTCGCACACCCACTTCTCCGGCAGCGGCCACTCGGACCTGGGCGACGTGCTCCTGATGCCCTACAGCGGCGAGACCAAGCTGGAGCCGGGCTATCCCGAGCGTCCCTTCTCCGGCTACCGCTCGCGCTTCTCGCACCAGGAGGAGAAGGCCGAACCGGGCTATTACGCCGTGCGCCTGAAGGACAACGAGGTCGACGTCGAGCTCACCGCCAGCGAGCGCGTGGGCCTGCACCGCTACCGATTCCACAAGGATGCGCAGGCCAAGGTGATCCTCGACCTGCGCTCCAGCATCTACGACTACGGCAGCAAGAACCTGTGGTCGCGCCTGCGCGTACGCGACGCCACCACGCTCACCGGCATGCGCGAGACGCGCGGCTGGGCGCCAGGCCGCCAGCTCTACTTCGCCGTCAAGTTCTCGCGCCCGATGAGCGCGCGCCAGCTGCACAACCGCGAGGAAGCCGTCGAATACCGCGGTTTCGCGGCGCCGGGCAAGACGCCCCAGGACAAGGTGCTGGTCGAGGGCAAGGCCCTGGTCGCGGCGCTGGAATTCGGCGCGCCGCAGGACGGCACGCTGATGGTGAAGGTCGCGGTCTCGCCGGTGAGCGAAGACAATGCGCTGGCCAACCTGGAAGAGATGCCGGGCTGGGACTTCGAGGCCGAGCGCGCCCGCGCCGGCGCCGCCTGGAACGAGGCGCTGTCGGCGGTGAAGGCGGATGCGGGCGAGCCGATGCGCACCATGTTCTACACCAGCCTGTATCACAGCATGCTGGCGCCCTCGCTGTTCATGGACCGCGACGGCCGCTACCGCGGGCCGGACAACCAGGTGCACCAAGCGAAGAACTTCCGCTTCCACTCGACCTTCTCGCTGTGGGACACCTACCGCGCCCTGCACCCGCTGCTGACCCTTGTCGCGCCGGAGCGCCGCAATGCCGACTTCGTCAATTCGCTCATCGCCGCCCAGCAGCACAGCCCCTACGGCATCCTGCCGGTGTGGTCCTTCCACGGCCTGGAGACCTGGTGCATGATCGGCTACCACGCGGTGCCGGTGATCGCCGACGCCTACATGAAGGGCATCCGCGGCTTCGATCCCGACCAGGCGCTGAAGGCGATGACGGCCAGCGCCGAATACGGCCCCTACGGCGGCCTGGAACACTACATGAAGCTGGGCTACGTGCCGATCGACCGCGAACCGGAAGCCGCGTCCAAGACCGTGGAATACGCCTTCGACGACTGGACCATCGCGCGCATGGCCGAGAAGATGGGCAGGAAGGACGTCGCCGCCCGCTACTACCAGCGCGCCCAGAACTACCGCAACGTGTTCGACAAGGAGACGGGCTTCATCCGCGCCCGCAAGTCCACCGGCGAATTCCGCACCCCCTTCAACCCGGTGCAGTCGAACTTCGGCAGCGATTACACCGAGGGCAGCGCCTGGCAGTATTCCTGGTATATGCCGCACGATAACGCGGGCCTGATCGCCATGCTGGGCGGGGACACGGCCCTGGTGTCCAAGCTGGACCAGGTCTTCGACGCCAAGGTCGAAGACAACGTCTATGCCCACATGGAAGACATCTCGGGCCTGATCGGCCACTACGCCCACGGCAACGAGCCATCGCACCACGTGGCCTACCTCTACAACTTCGCCGGCGCCCCCTGGCGCACCCAGGAACGCCTGACCCACATCATGGCGACCCAGTACGCCAACCGCCCGGATGGCCTGTCGGGCAACGACGACCTGGGCCAGATGTCGGCCTGGTTCGCCTTCACCGCGCTCGGCTTCTACCCGGTGGCGCCGGCCTCCAACGAATACGTGATCGGCCGTCCCTTCCTCGACAAGGCGGTGCTGAACCTGCCGAACGGGAAGCGCTTCACGGTGCGCGCCGAGCAGCTGAGCGAGGCCAATCGCTACGTCGGCCGCGTCACCCTGAACGGCAAGCCGCTGGCCAGGACCTTCCTGCGCCACGAAGACATCGTCGCCGGCGGCGAACTGGTATTCACGATGCAGGCCATCCCGAACAAGGACTGGGGCAAGGAACCCAGCGCCCGTCCCTACACCCAAACCCGCTACTGACAACACATGATGAACACGAACACGATCATCCGCTGCGCCGCCACCCTGCTGGCCGCCAGCGCATTCAGCGCCACCGCCCAGGTGGTCCAGAAAGTGAGCGACCCGGTCGAATGGGTCAATCCCCTGATGGGCACCGCCAGCAAGCCCGAACTCTCGAACGGCAACACCTATCCGGCGATCGCCGTCCCCTGGGGCATGAACTTCTGGACGCCGCAGACCGGCAAGATGGGCAACGGCTGGGCCTACACCTACGACGCCGACAAGATCCGCGGCTTCAAGCAGACCCACCAGCCTTCCCCGTGGATGAACGACTACGGCCAGTTCGCCGTCATGCCGGTGACGGGCGCCAAGCGCTTCGACCAGGACAAGCGCGCCAGCTGGTTCTCGCACAAGTCGGAAACCGCCAAGCCCTATTACTACAGCGTCTACCTGGCCGACGCCGACGTCACCACCGAGATCGCGCCGACCGAGCGCGCGGCCCAGTTCCGCTTCACCTTCCCCAAGTCCGATGCCAGCTATGTCGTGGTCGACGCCTTCGACAAGGGCTCCTACGTGAAGGTCCTCCCTGGCCAACGCAAGGTGATCGGCTACAGTACCAAGCACGCGCGCGGTCCGCTGCCGAAGAACTTCCGCAACTATTTCGTGATCGAGTTCGACCAGCCCTTCGCCTCCACCGATACCTGGCAGGGCGACAAGCTCCTCGAGGGCAAGCTGGAAACCGAAGGCGATCATAGCGGCGCCTTGCTCGGCTTCAAGACCGCCAAGGGCCAGAAGGTCCACATGCGCGTCGCTTCCTCGTTCATCAGCTTCGAGCAGGCGGAACTGAACCTGAAGCGCGAACTGGGCCAGGACGACTTCGACGCCACCCGCGCCAAGGGCAAGGCCGCCTGGAACAAGGTGCTCGGCCAGCTCCAGGTGGAAGGCGGCACGGTCGACCAGACCCGCACCTTCTATTCGAGCCTGTACCGCACGGTGCTGTTCCCGAACAAGATGTACGAGATCGATGCGGCCGGCAAGCCGGTGCACTGGAGCCCGTATAACGGCCAGGTCCTGCCCGGCCGCCTGTTCGCCGGCACCGGCTTCTGGGATACCTTCCGCGCCCTCTACCCCTTCCTGAACCTGGTCTACCCCTCGATCAACAGCGAGATGCAGGAAGGCCTGGCCAACGCCTACAAGGAAGGCGGCTGGCTGCCGGAGTGGTCCAGCCCGGGCTACGCCGACATCATGGTCGGCAACAACTCGGCCTCGGTGGTGGCGGACGCCTGGATCAAGGGCGTGCGCGGCCAGGACATCGAAACCCTGTGGCAGGCGCTCAAGCACGGCGCCAACAACGAAGGCCCGATGACGGCCGTGGGCCGCGCCGGCGTGAAGTACTACAACGAGCTGGGTTACGTGCCGTATGACGTGGGCATCAACGAGAACGCCGCGCGCACCCTGGAATACGCCTACGACGACTTCACCATCTACCAGCTCGGCAAGGCGCTGGGCAAGCCGAAGTCGGAGATCGAGATCTACGCCCAGCGCAGCCTGAACTACAAGAAGCTGTTCGATCCGGAGACCGGCCTGATGCGCGGCCGCAAGCGCGACGGCAGCTTCCAGACACCGTTCAACCCGTTCAAGTGGGGCGACGCCTTCACCGAGGGGAACAGCTGGCACTACTCGTGGTCCGTGTTCCACGACGTGGCCGGGCTGGCGGACCTGATGGGCGGGCGCAAGGCCTTCGTCGACAAGCTCGACATGGTGTTCTCGCTGCCGCCGGTCTACGACGAAAGCTATTACGGTTCGGTGATCCACGAGATCCGCGAGATGCAGATCGCGAACATGGGCCAGTACGCGCACGGCAACCAGCCGATCCAGCACATGACCTACCTGTACAACTACGCGGGCGCGCCGTGGAAGTCCCAGCACTGGATCCGCGAGACCATGGACCGCATGTACGCGCCCACGCCGGACGGCTACTGCGGCGACGAGGACAACGGCCAGACCTCGGCCTGGTACGTGTTCTCGGCGCTGGGCTTCTATCCGGTCACGCCGGGCGTGAACCAGTACGTGGTGGGCACGCCGCTGTTCAAGAAGGCCACCGTCAAGCTCGAGAACGGCCGCAGCTTCACGGTCAGCGCCAAGGGCGACGGCCGCTACGTGGACGCCCTGCGTGTCAACGGCCGCGCCGTCGAGCGAAACTGGCTGGGCCATGAAGAGCTGATGGGCGGCGCCAAGCTGGATTTCAGCATGTCCGCCAAGCCGAACATGAAGCGCGGCACCCGCGAGCAGGATGCGCCCTACTCGCTGTCGCGCGAATCTCAGCAATAAATTCGCAACGCCAAGAGGACAGGATGCCCGACTTCTTTTCGCCCGACACGCTGACGCGGCACGTGGCCGACACGATGTCGTTCTACTATCCGCGCTGCGTCGATCCGAGCGGCGGCTTCTATCACTACTTCCTTGACACGGGGACGGTGTACGACCGCGGCACGCGCCACCTGGTGTCCAGCACCCGCTTCGTGTTCGTGTTCGCGAACGCCTGGCGCCAGTTCGGCAAGGACGAGTACCTGGACATGGTGCGCCACGGGATCGACTTCCTGCGCCATGCGCACCGCAATCCGGACACCGGCGGCTACGCCTGGCAGCTGCGCTGGGAGAATGGACAGGCCCGGGTACTGGACGGCGACAACCACTGCTACGGCCTGGCCTTCGTGCTGCTGGCCTACTCGCATGCCCTGATGGCCGGCGTGGAGGAAGCGCGGGCATGGATCGCCGAGACCCTGGCCCTGATGGAAGAGCGCTTCTGGGAAGAAGAGCACGGCCTGTACGCCGACCAGGCCAGCGCCGACTGGTCGCGGCTGGACAGCTATCGCGGCCAGAACGCCAACATGCACGCCTGCGAAGCCTTACTGGCGGCTTACCGCGCTACCGGCGAGCTACCCTACCTGCATCGTGCCGAGACCCTGGCCACCAACATCACCCAGCGCCAGGCCGGCCGCGCGGGCGGCATGATCTGGGAGCACTACAAGCAGGACTGGCAGGTCGACTGGGAATTCAACCTGCACGACAAGGCCAACCTGTTCCGGCCCTGGGGTTACCAGCCGGGGCACTTCACGGAATGGAGCAAGCTGCTGCTGCAGCTCGAGGCGCATGGCGAACAGCTGGCGGGATCACGGGACTGGCTGCTGCCGGCCGCCCAGGACCTGTACGCCACGGCGCTGCGCTATGCCTGGGCCAAGGAGCACGGCGGCCTGCACTACGGCTTTGCGCCGGACGGCACGGTGTGCGATTCGGATAAATACTTCTGGGTGCAGGCAGAGACCCTGGCGGCGGCCGCGCTGCTGGGCGCACGCACCGGGGCGGAACGCTACTGGCTCGACTACGAAAGGCTGTGGAACTACTGCTGGGAGCATTTCGTCGACCACGAGCACGGGGCCTGGTACCGCATCCTGACGCGCGAGAACGTCAAGTATTCGAACGAGAAGAGCCCGGCCGGGAAGGTGGATTACCACACGATGGGGGCATGCTACGACATCCTTCCGGCGCTGGCGCGCCGCCGTAGCGGAAATTAAGAAGTCAGCCACCGTCGCCCCGGCGGAGGCCGGGGCCCAAGTTCAGCGTCTCGACAGCTCTTGCAAACTTAGGTTCCGGCCTGCGCCGGAACGACGTTCATGCCTTAACTAAACGTTCAGAAGTGATATTCGGCCCGCACCATCGGCGTGCTGGCGCGCTGCCCACGCCCCCCGGTGGTCACACGCGAATTCCCGAACTTGTTGTTCCAGAACTGATACTCCACCCCGATACGGAAGCGGTTCTTCTTCTGCCCGTAGCGCGCGCCGATGTCGTACATCAGCTGCATGTCGATGTTGGTCTCCGCGCTGGTCGGGTTGCCCACTTCGTCCAGCCCTTTGGCCGCGATGAAGTTCGCATAGCCCTCGAACGACCAGCCCTCGGCCACCGGAATACCCCAGCTGGCGCTCAGCATCGGATGGTTGTCGTAGGTGTAGCGCCGTCCCGCCACGCCGGAGATCGGCGGGAAGGCGCCGCTCGGCGCATTGCTTTCGTGGATCAGGAGCAGGCTGGTGTTGAGGAAGCCCGGCACGTCCCACATCAGGGTCGGGCCCAGCACCAGCATGCGCTTGCGCGAGTTGTAGCCCACGTCTTCCTTGTGGTTCAGGTCGAAGCCGCCCGTCAGGCCCAGGCCCTTGACCGGGCCGAAGCGCAGCTCGCGGCCGCTGAGGGCGCCGATATCCAGGGTGTGGCGGTACAGCAGGTAGGCTTCTTCCGCGCCCGAGCTGTCGGTCAGCGACTTCGGATCCTTGCTGTCGGACTTGAGCAGGTCCAGGTTGAAGTAGTTGCTGCCGTACTTGTAGCCGCTGGCGTGGGTCAGCGCGAGCACGTGCTTGTTGATGTGCTCCGGGTTGAAGGGCTCGGCGAAGCGGGTGCCGTAGCGCCAGCTGACCGCGTTGTCGCTCCAGTCGAGCGCATTCGCCGCGCCGGCGGCGAGCATCAGGGCGGCGCAACAGGCGCCGCGGATGGTCTTGGTCATGTCATTGTCCTTTTGTCGTGTTTGCGGCGGCCAGGCGCACTTCGATCCGGTGCAGGCGCGCGTCGTCGGCCAGCATGATACTTGGTTCGGGCAGCGGCTCGCCATCCAGCGTCATTCCTTCCTCTCCGTCACGGCTCACCACGATCTCGTAGATCGTCCTGCGGTAGCGGTAGCGCAGCCGGAATCCCGGCATGCCGGGCGCCAGGCGCGGCGCCAGCAGCAGGCGCTGTCCCACGCGCTCCAGGCCCAGCAGCGACTCCACGATCAGCAGCCAGGCCCACGCCGCCGCGCCAGTGTAGCAGCCGCCGATGGCGCGTCCGGCATCCGGCTCTATCGTGCGCACGCCGTCGGTCAGGAAATACGGGGGCGCCGCGTAGCGGGCGCAGTCGGCTGCCGTGGCCGTGCGCGCCGTCGGGTCGAGCGTACGCGCCGCCTGCCAGGCGCGCGCCGCGTCATCCATCCGGGCGAAGCCGATGCCGGACCAGGCGGCGGCCCGGTGATCCTGCCCGGGCCAGGCATCCAGTCCCTCCGCCCAGTGGCGGTCGTAGGGCGGTTCGGAGCGCAGGGCCAGTCCGCCCAGCAGCCGCTCCCCCGCCGCTTCCATGGCCTGTGTAGCCTGCGCCGCGCCGGCCTGCAGCGCCCAGGCCTGGCTCGCCAGGTCGATGCGGCAGAGGCCATTGGCGCTGGAACCCAGCACGCCGCCGTCGGCAAGATAAGCCCAGCGATACCACTGGCCGTCCCAGCCATGCTCTTCCAACTGGGCCGAGAGCGCCAGCGCCGCGCCACGGCAGGTGGTGGCGAAGCCGAAGTCGCCGCGACGGTCCGCCACTTCGGCGAAGCGCTGCAGAACCACGCCCATGAAGAAGCCCAGCTGCACGCTCTCGGTGCGGCTGCCGGGACCGTGCGCTTCCTCGTGCAGGCGGGCGCCGGCCAGGGGCAGGCCGCGCGCGCCGAACTGCAGGCAGCCGCGCAGGCCATGCACGCAATGCTGGTACAGGTCTTCCACCGCCGCCACGCGCGAGGCGCCGCTCTCCCCCGCCTCGACCGGGTTCTCGCCCAGCACCGACTGGTCGCCCGTCACTGCCAGGTAGCGCGCCAGGGCGAAAGGCAGCCACAGGAAATCCTCGGCCGCGGGCGGCGGTCCCGCCTCGACCTCGCGCGCGGCGCGCAGCAGCTGATCGCGCAGCAGTTCGGGGCGGGCGTGCAAGGCGGCCAGCGCGGATTGCAGCCGGATGGCGAAGGCCGGCGCACCCATGGTGCAATTGATGGCCTGGTAGAGCAGCCAGCCGTTGGCAAGCAGGTCGAGCTTGGGCTCGGCCGAGGCCAGCTCGACGCAGCCGAGCGTGTCTTCCCACCAGCGGCGCAGCTGTTCCCAGGCGGCTGACGCGCCTTGTGCACCGCCGTGGCGCTGGACCATGCGGCTGGCGTCCAGGCTGCCGGGGCCGGTGACGCCGAGCACGAACACCAGTTCGCACTCTTCGCCCGGCTGCAAGGGCACGGCCACCTGCAGAGCGCCGCAAGGCTCCAGTCCCGCGCCGGTGCTGCCGGACAGGCCGGCGCGCCCCATTGCCGCCGGGCGCGCCAGGTTCCCGGACTGGCCAAGGAATTCGAGACGGTCGGCACTGACG
The DNA here is from genome assembly GCF_018119385.1 of Massilia sp. AB1. NCBI lineage: Bacteria > Pseudomonadati > Pseudomonadota > Betaproteobacteria > Burkholderiales > Oxalobacteraceae > Massilia > Massilia sp. AB1. The sequence continues at coordinate 88,316 of NZ_JAGKSG010000016.1, forward strand.
GCGACGTGCTCGGCGTCCGCATGGAAGAAGGCCACCTTGTCGCCGAAGCCGGCGCCAAAGGCATTGCGCGCGAACAGGGCGCCGCTGGCGAGGTCGGCGCCGGTCACGATCTGCAGGCCGGGCGCCGACGCCGGGTCGTCCAGCACCCACTCCACATACCCGGTCGCGCTCAGGCGGCGCGGCGCGCTGCTGTCGTTACGCAGGCGCAGCACCGCATACTTGAGCGGCACATCCAGCGCCGCGAAGCAGCGCAGTTCGGAGCGGATGCCGTGCGCGCGATGCTCGAACACGCTGTAGCCAAAGCCATGGCGGACCAGGTAGGGCTCACCGGACCCAGCCGGCCATGGGGTGGGAGACCAGAACACGCCGCTGTCCTCGTCGCGTACATAGAACGCCTCTTCCGCCGTCACGCGCGCGCCGTGGTGACCGCACCATGTGCTGGCGTCGCCGCGTTCCGAGACCACGCTGCCGAAATCGATGTTGGCCAGCAGGTTGACCCAGGGTACGGGAGGCGCCGGCGCATCGGCGGCGATCCTCACCACGTATTCCCGGCCATCCTGGGTGAAGCCGCCGATACCGTTGCCGTGCACGAGTGCCGGGGCCTGGAACGCGGGCGTGTCCGCCGTCCATGCGTGCGCCTCCGGCGCCGGCTCGAGCAGCGGCGGCAGCGTGCCGCGGGGGCGCGCCGCGCGGCGCAGCTGGTCGTGCAGGCCGCCACGTTCTTCCAGCAGTACGGCGCTGGCGATGGAGCGCAGCAGGATGCGGTCTTCCTGCGGCACCTCGGGCAGCAGGTGCACATGCACGCCGCCCGGCTGCTCGAAGGAGGATGGGTCGAGCACCGGCGCGGCCAGGTGCATCACCTGCTCGCGCGCCGCGGCGCTGTCGCACAGCACCAGCAGGTCGACCGCCAGGCCGCGGCTGCGCCAGTAGGCGTGCGCCTGCAGGGTCTGGCGCACCAGGTCGGATTCCGGTCCCTGGCCGGCCTGCAGCAGCAGTACCGGCAGGTTCCCGCCGATCCCGTAGGGCGCCAGGTCGGCGCGGCCGCGCACGTTGCGGGCGATGACGGCGGCGTCGGTGCGCAGCGCCGGCACCGGGCGCAGCAGGCAGCCGGCCAGGCGGGTGTACAGCTGGGCGTCGGCCTCGCTCACTTCCATGCGGCGCAGGAAGGCCTGGCCATGGGTCCACGCCGCTTCCACCGCGTGGTCGACGGCGTGGCCGGACTGGAAGCGCTGCGCCAGCTCGCGCGCCGCCGCCAGGCCGCCGGCCGCGCCCAGCACCAGGTCCACCGTCGCTTCCTGGCCGGGCGCCAGGGCCAGGCTGCGGCGCATCGCCAGCAGCGGCTGGTCCGGTTCCGGATCGATACCACCGAGCTCACCGCCGGCCAGCACCGCTTGCGGCGCCAGCAGGTCGTGGCCGTGCCGGATAAAACGCGCGCGGCCGGTCTCGAAGCTGGCGTCGCCGGAGATGCCACGCACCGTCATCAGGTGCAGCACGACCGGCGCGTCCGGTGCGCTCACGCACATCAGCGCTCCGGCCTGCTCCTCCAGCCAGGTTGCCACGCCGCTGCGCCTCCCCGCTTCGGCAGGCGGCGCCGCCAGTTCGACACAGCTGGTCAGCTCCAGGATGCGCGGCGCCTGGCCGCGGTTGGCGATGCGGATGCGGCGCAGTTCCACATCCTCGTCGGGCGCCACCACCACGTCGGTCACCATGTCGATGCCGTGGTCGTGGCGGCGGAAGCTGGCGCGCCCCTCGGCGAACACGGCTTCGATCCGTTCCGGCTGCGCCAGCGTAGGCTGCAGGGTGTTCGACCATAGCTGGCCGCTTTCCGTGTCGCGCACGTAGCAGGCCATGCCGGTACTGCCCTCGCGCGTCAGCAGGCGGTCTTCCCAGCGGGTCCTGGTGGCGCCGTCGCTGGACACCACCGCGTGCAGGCTGCCGTTCGAGAGCAGCTGGACTTCGGGCAGCGCCGTATCGCCTTGCGCGATGACACGGGCGTAGGCGCGCGCAGGCGGAAGCTCGTCCTGCGGAAGGCCGGCGCCGTAGCGCACGGGCGCCGCCGCGCCGGAGGCAGGCAAGGGTTCCTGCAGCAGGCCGCTGGCGGCGCGCAGTTCGGGATCGGCCAGGAAGCGGCGCTGCATCGGCGCTTCCAGCAGCGCCTGCGCCAGCGCCAGCATGCCCATGGCCTGGTGCCGCGCCAGCCATGCGCGCACCACCACCTTGCGCTCGCCCTGGGGTAGGCGCGAGGACGCGTAGTCGGCCGCCTCGTAGTAGCCGTGCTCGCCCAGCAATCCCTCGGCCGTCATCCGCTCCAGGTTGGCCAGGCTGAGCGCCGGGGCCACGGGCAGCGCCAGCAGGGCCGCATAGGGGGCGGCCACCAGCTCGTCCGGCGCGCGCCGCTGCAGCGCCGCGGCGGGAATGCCGAAGCGCCTGACCAGGTAGCGCGCGGAACCGTCGACCGCATTGCAGCCGGATTCCGAGAAGCCCCAGGGCACATCGTGCCGCTGCGCATGCGCGGCCTGGGCGCGCACCAGGCCGCGCGCCGCGCCGTCGAGCAGGGTATCGCGCCAGGACGGCATCAGCACCTGGGGCGCCAGGTAGTCCGACAATGCGCCGCAGCGCGACAGCAGCAGCGCGCCGGCTTCCTCGATGCGCACCGGCCGGCCGAGCGACTGCCAGTGCTCCTGTCCCAGCTGTCCCTGGGCCACCGCCGCGTAACTGGCCATGCGCGCTTCCGATGCCAGCAGGTCGCAGCTGTCGCTGTCGAGGCGCTCGTCGCGCACGTGGTAGCCCGCCGCCAGCAGGCCGGCCGTGCTGTCGACCAAGGCGCGGAAATCCATCTTCGCCAGCTCGCGCGCCTGCTCCGCCAGCTCCCTGGCGCGCGCCAGGCGGCGCCGCGCGCAGTCGCGGCCCTCGGCCACGTGACGCGCCAGGGCGGCGTTCGATCCCGGCGGTTCGAAGGCGGCCAGCTCGCGCAGGGTCGGGATGCGCGTCAGGTCGGCGCCGATCACGTATTCCTGGGCCGTGCGCATCCATGGCGCCAGGGCCAGCACTTCGTCGAGCTGGGCCTCGCATTGGGCTGCCAGGCGCACGGCCCAGTTGCGCAGGCCGGCCGGCGCGTCCTCCGGCAGCGACTGGCTGAGCCGGCGGGCTTCGGCCGCTACCGCGCGCAGGCAGTCCGCCAGGCCCGGCAAGGTGTCGGTGGCCCGGCAGCGGTCCGGCTCGAGGGTGCGGGCGACGGCGGCCACCGCGCTGCGGACGGATGGCGGCGCGTCGGCTGCGCAATCCTCGACCACGCGCAGCGCCGCCCGGATGCCGTCCAGCTGCGCGGCGCCGGCGACGGGGCGGTCCGGCAGCTCGTCCAGGCCGGCCGCCAGGATGCGCAGCGCCAGCAGCAGGCTGCCGCTGTCGGCGGTGGAGACGAAGGCCGGCTCCACGGGCGCCAGGGTGGCGCCGTCGTACCACGCGAACAAATGCCCGCGCCAGCTCTCCAGCAGCTCCATCGAGGCGAGGATGGACTGGGTGCGCGCCAGCAGCTTGCCGGCCGTGAGGAAGCCGAAATCGTGCGCGGCCAGGCCTGCCAGCAGCGACAGGCCCATGCCGGCGGGCGAGACGCGCGCATCCACGGCGGGCTGCGGATGCTCGAGCACCGCTTCCGGCGCCAGGCGCTTGGCGCCGGGATGGTCTTCGAAGAAGCTCCAGCTGCGCCGCGCCAGCGCCTTGAGGAAGACGGTTTCGGCGCCGCTGAAGCGCGGCGCGCGCTGGCGCGAGGGCTGGCTGAGCCACCATGCCAGGGTGGGCGACAGGAACCAGACCAGCAGCAGCGGCGCGGCCGAGAACAGGGCGTAGGGATTGGCGAAGGTCAGCAGCACCGCCGTGCCCACCGCGAGCGCGGGCGCGAACCACATGCTGCGCCAGTTGTTGACGATGGCGGCGCTCGGCCGCGCCAGGAAGGCCGGGCGCGACTCCAGCAGCCGGCGGCGCGACACCTTGCGGCGCCACAAGGCCTTGGCGGCGGCGTCCATCTGGCAGTAGGCGGCATGCGGCAGGAAGGCGACCGACAAGGCGGCGCGCACCAGCGGCACGCGGGCGCCGCGCGCCCAGCCGTCCAGGTGCTGGCGCCAGGGCGCGTCGTGCGGACGGTCGGCCAGCGCCACCAGGCTGCCCGCCAGGGCCGGCAGGAAGAACACCGCCAGCACGGCCATGCTCCAGAACACCGGCGCGGCCAGCAGCGACCAGCACAGGATCAGCAAGACCAGCAGCGCGGGCTCGGCCAGGCTGTCGCGCAGGCGGTCGAACAGGCGCCAGCGCGCATCAGGCTGGACCAGGGAGGCTGCCCGGCTCCCCAGGCGGCCGGCGATCTGCCAGTACGCCCTACCCGCGCGGTGGCGGCGCAGTGCGTGCTCGCCATAGCTGGCGGGATGCAGGACGCCGAGCCGCAGGTCGTGCACGCTGCCGCAGCGCAGGCGGTCTTCTTCCGGCAAGCCGGGCGCGAAACGTTCTTCGTCGCGGCTGTCGCCGCAGGCGCGCTGCCAGGCGTCGACATCATAGATCGCGGCCCAGCCCAGGCCCGCGTCGTCGCCGGCGCCGCAGCCCGCCCCGTGCGCGGCCCAGGTGCCGGCGCCGTCTCCCCACAGGCGCTCGTAGCGGGTTGCGCCCTGCTCCGGCGGCGCGGCGCGCAGGCTGGGACGCAGCAGGCCGTGGCCTTCGAGTACGCGGCCGTCCTTGCCCAGCACCGGCTGGTTCAGCGGATGCGCCATCGCCGCCACCAGGCCGCGCGCGGCGTCGATCGGCAGGCCGGTCGCGGCATCGATGGCGATCACGTAGCGCACTTCAGCGAGAGCCTGCAGCGCGCCGGCCGCAAGGACGAAATGCTCGCGTGCCGCTCCGCACAGGTAGGCATTCAGGTCCGCCAGCTGGCCCAGGCGCCGCTGGCGCCCGATCCAGGCATGTTCGCTGGCGCTCCAGGTGCGCGCCCGCACCAGCAGCAGGAAGGGTTCGATCCTGGCGGTCGCCGCATCCGGCTCGCCATGCTCGTCGTAGGTTTCGACCACCTGCTCGTGGCCGTATGCCGCATTCAGCGCCTCGATGCCCCTGCGCGCCTGTTCCAGCAGGGCGGCGTCTTCCGGCATCTGCTCGCTGCCGGCATCCGGCAAGTCGGCCAGCAGGCAGAAACGCAGGCGCGGGTCGCGGTTGCCGAGGTAGCGCACCTCCAGGTCGCGGCACAGCGCGACCACCTGTTCCTGGTCGCGCAGCGCGGCCGACACGGCGACAATGGTTTGGGCGCCCTTCGGGATGCCGGCGCCGAAGTCCATGCGCGGCGTCGCGGGCGGCGATGCGATCCAGCCGTTCATCATGCGCACCAGTGCGCGCGCCAGTTCGCTGGCGCCCACCAAGGCCAGCAGGCCGATCACCACCAGCAGCGCGATGCCGGCGCCGTCCTGCCGCGCATGCACCACGAGCGCCGCCGCGAACAGCAGGCTGAAGGAGCAGACGGCGCCGATGCGCAGCCCCAGGCTGCGGCGTCCCAGCCGGCGCATCGGGCTTGCGCCGCCGCGCAGGCGCTCTTCCAGCTGCGCGCGGCCCGCTCCCGCCAGGTAGAAGCCGACGTGGCGGGTGCGCCGGTCCAGCCCTCCCTCGCCCGGCGCCAGGTGCACGCCGGCCAGCGCCAGCGCTTCCTGCGCCACCTCGGTCTCGCTGTGTCCCGTGGCCTGGGCCAGGCGCTCGACGGCGTGCCGGTACAGGTCGCGCGTGGGCCCGTCCATGCGGCCATAGCCGCCGTCCGGATCGCCGCGCAGCACCTGCTCGACCGCGCCGATGTCCTCGGCGAAGGCGCGCCAGTCGACCCCGCCCGCCAGGCGCAGGCTGTCCAGGCTGTTGGCGGCGGAAACGGCGTCGTCGGCCTGTTCGCTGTGTTCGAGCTGGATCTGCTGGGCGATGCTGCCGCCCTCGTCCTGCAGGCGCGCATCGACCCAGTCGAGCGCCTGCGCCAGCAGCGCGCCCTGCCCTTGCAGGCGGCGCGCCAGCTCGGCCACGAAGCTGCTGCCCAGCGGCTGCACCCCGCGCGCCATGTCGGCCACCAGCAGGATCAGGTCGCCCGGGCGCTGTTCGCTGGTGTCGACCATGCGCGCGGCCCAGCCGGCCGCCTTGTCGCGCTCCAGGCAGGCGCGCGCGGCGCGCTGGGCCAGGCGGCGCAGGTTGTCGATCAGCGCCATGCGCAGCAGGCAGGGCAAGGCGTCCAGTTCGGCCAGCGCCAGCGGCGCGCCTTCCTGGTAGGCGGAGAGGAAGCGCGACAGCTGGTCCGGCTCCACCTTGCCGTCGCCATGCGCAACCGCCTCCAGCACCAGCCGCCAGGCGCGCGGCTCGCCGTCCGCTTCTCCTCCGGCTTTCAGGCGCGGCAGCGGACGCACGCCGTGCAGCAGCTGGCCGCGCGCCAGGCGCACCTGGGCGTCGATCAGGTGGTATTGGCCGAGCAGGCGGCTGCCGGCGGGCGGCAATTCGATGCCCGCGTGGGCGGCGCGGTCGAGCGCATCGCAGGCCTGGGCAATGGCCGCAGCGTTCTCGTCCAGCAGGGAAAGCAGGTCGGAGGCGGAAGCAGGGGCGGCCGGCTGGTGGCTCCCGGCGAGCTGGCGGCCGTGCACGGCCAGCTGGGCCGCGCTGAGGGGCGCGGCACGCAAGGGTATGTCATCGCCCTGACCGTGGCCAGGACGCGCAGGCGGCTCGTCGGCCATCGGATTGTTCTCCAGTTTCGACAGGGACACACAGGCGCGCACCGCCGGAGGCGCACTGCCTCCACCATGCTAGAAGAATGGCATGGCGGATACTGTGCGGTGCCGAACAAAGGCGCTGGAGAGGCCGCCCTTGTTGCCCGGATGAGTCAGTGCGCAAGGGCGACGCCGCCGGCCAGGCACCAGGTGTGGGAGCGTCCGAGGCGGCGCAGCAGGCGGGCCGCGCGCAGGCTGCGGGCGCCGCTGCGGCAGACGAACAACAGCGGACGGGTGTCGCCGGCCAGGAAGTGGCTTGCATGTTCGGCCAGGCGCGCCAGCGGCAGGTTCTGAGCCGGCCGGCCATGCAGGCGCGCTTCGCCGGCGCCATGCTCGCGCAGGTCGCGCACATCGACGACCAGCGCGTCCGGATGCTGCTCCAGCCAGTCCATTGCGGCTGCGCTGTCGAGCTCCATGCCCTCCTCGCCCAGCGGGGCGGACGCCGCCAGGGCGACCGGGCGCTCGCTGTCGGCGCGGCAGCACAGGGCTCCCTGCGCCAGTTCGGGCCAGACCTCGCGGCCGCCGGCGAACACGAAGCGCGGGGCGTCCCGCGTGCCGAACAGGTAGACGTCGCCGCCGCCATGCTCCACACGCGTCAGGAGCGCGCCGCCGAATTCGATGGAGGCGGAAGCCGCCGGCCAGCCGGCTGCGCCGCCGAATGCACGGCCCAGGGCTGCGGCGCCCGCGTCATCCATGCCGGTATGCAGGGCCGCCAGCAGGCGGTAGCCGCCCGCGCGCAGCATGTGCGCGGTGCGCGCGGCCTGGGCGGCCGGCGGATCGATCGCGATGCAGGAACGGGCGGCGGCGTCGAACAGCAGCCAGCCTGTCTTGCCTTCGGCGTCGAGCTGGGCCAGACCCACGCCCCCCAGCAGCGGCGACGGCGCCAGCACGGACATGGCCAGGGCGCGGCCGCAGCGGGCGATCCGGGCGCAGGCGCGGTCGATGGTGGCCTCGTCCACCAGCGGGCCGAAGGACATGCGCACCGCCGACGCGCTGCGTTCCACCGGCAGGCCCATCGCATCCAGCACATAGCTGGGCGCGGCCTTGGCCGCCGAGCAAGCCGAGCCCGCGCTGACGCGCACCCCGGCGGCATCGAAGATCTCGAGCAGGTCCGAGCTGCTGGCGCCCGGCACCGAGAAGTTGAGGGTGGTGGGCAGCGCATGGTCCAGCGGCGCGTTGAAGGCGATGTCCGGGAAGGCCGCGCGCAGCGCCTGCACCAGGCGCGCGCGGCAGGCCAGCAGTTCTTCATGGCTGCGGAAGGTGTCGCCCCTTTCCAGCGCGGCCAGGACGGCGCCGAAGGCCGCGATGCCGGCCATGTTCTCGGTGCCGGAACGCTGGCCCTCTTCCTGCCCGCCGCCGCACATCAGCGGCGTGTAGGGTGCGCCCTCGCGTACGTAGAGCATGCCGATGCCCTTGGGCGCGTACAGCTTGTGGCCGGAGAACGGCGCGTAATCGATGCGGGTGCCGGCCAGCGCCAGCGCCAGCTTGCCCAGGGCCTGCACGCAGTCGACCATCCACAGCGCCGGACTGGCGGTCTCGATCAGCACCGACTCGATCGCGGCCAGGTCGGACACCACGCCGGTCTCGTTGTTGGCGGCCATGGTGCAGACCAGGGCGGCGCGCGGCGCCAGCTCGCGCAGCACGTCCAGCCGGTGGCGGCCGTCGGCGTCGACCGGCAGCGCGCGCAGCTCCAGGCCCGTGCCCAGCAGCCGGTTCCAGTGCGCCAGGCTTTCCGGCACGGCCTTGTGCTCGGTGGCGCCGTAGAGCAGCAGATCGCCGCAGGCCTCGCCGCGCGCACGGCGTTCGCGCACGGCGCACAGGGCCGACAACACCGCGGTCTGGATGCCTTCGGTGGCGCCGCTGTTGAACATGACCCTGCCCGCAGGCGCACCGATCACGCGGCGCGCCGCCGCCCGCGCCGCTTCGCGCAATGCGCGTGCGCGCAGGCCGGAAGCATGGCTGCTGCTCGGGTTGCCGAAGCACTCGCCCATCGCTGCGGTGGCGGCCTCGATGGCGGCCGGGAGGACGGGAGACGTTGCATTGGCGTCAAGGTAGATTTCAATGTTCATGAATAGGTGACAAAAAAACAAAAAGTAGTCGCATATCGTCTTATTGTTAAGTAATATATGCTACGGATTTCAAGAGGTAGGGACGTCCTAAATTCACTGGTTTATGGTCGAAATGAAGCATAATCATTCTCATAATCAATAAATCGACACATGAATTCTCTCGACAAGTTTGACTGCGCGATTCTTGCGGCATTGCAAGCGGACGCCACGCTCTCCATTTCCGGTCTCAGCGAGAAGGTCGGCCTGTCCAGCACCCCCTGCTGGAAACGGGTCAAACGCCTCGAGGAAGAGGGATATATCGAAAGCCGGGTCAGCATCGTCAACCGCAACAAGGTGGGCCTGCCGGTGACGGTGTTCGTCAGCGTGCGCACGCCAGAACACGACGAAAAATGGCTGGCGCGCTTCGCCTCCGCCGTGGAGGCCCTGCCCGAAGTGCTGGAATTCCACCGCATGAGCGGCGACGTCGACTACCTGCTCAAGGTGGTCACGACCGACATCGCCGGCTACGACCGCTTCTACAAGAAGCTGATCAAGACCGCGCGCCTGACCGGCGTGTCCTCGGCCTTCTCGATGGAGCAGATCAAGTGCACCACGGCGCTGCCGCTGGAGCTCATCTCGCACGGGCTGCCTGCCTGAAGCTGGCTTAACTGCTCACCGGAGTGCCTGGCAAAGCCCATGGCAAGGCGCACCGTCGAAGACGGTACGCTAGTACGGCGAGACGGCGCAACGCCGCCATGGGTTTTGTTGGGCGCTCCGAATCATGCGATGATGGCGTCCGTTGCAACTACGGAGACCAAGGGAATGCCATCCAAAATGAATATGGCGCCGCTGGCGCTGGCGGCGCTGCTCGCCGTCCATGCCAACGCCGCCGAACAGGTCGTCAAAATCGGCGTGAGCGGTCCGCTGTCCGGATCGAACGCCTTCGCCGGCAAGGACAACGAGAACGGCGTGCGCCTCGCCGTCGAAGAACTCAACGCACAGAAGCTCCAGGTCGGCGGCAACACCCTGCGCTTCGAGCTGCAGTCCGAAGACGACCAGGGCGATCCCAAGCAGGGCGTGACCGTGGCGCAGAAATTCGCCGACGCCGGCGTCAAGTTCGTGCTGGGCCCGTACAACTCGGGCGTGGCGATTCCCGCTTCGCGCGTCTACAACGACAACGGCATCCTGATGTCGACCGTCGGCACCAATCCCAAGATCACCCAGGCCGGCTACCCCACCGTGTTCCGCATGGTCGCCAGCGACACCCAGGTGGGCGGCTCGATGGCGTCCTACGCGGCCAAGGAACTCAAGGTCAAGAACATCGGCGTGATCGACGACCGCACCGCCTTCGGCCAGGGCGTGGCGATGGAATTCAAGCGCCAGGCGCAAGCCGCCGGCGTGAAGATCGCGGGCCACGAGTTCACCACGGACAAGGCGAGCGACTTCGCCGCCATCCTCACCTCCCTCAAGGCCAAGCGCGTGGACGCCGTGTTCTACGGCGGCTATGCGCCGCAGGCCGCGCCGATGGCGCGCCAGATGAAGCAGCTCGGCCTGAACGTGCCGCTGCTGGGCGGCGACACCCTGTGCAGCCCGGAGATGGCGAAGCTCGGCGGCGCGGCCGTGGGCGAGAACGTGCGCTGCGCCCAGGCCGGCGCGATCCTCGCCAAGCAGGCCGGCGGCCCGGCCTTCCTGGCGGCCTACAAGCAGCGCTTCAAGCGCGACCCGGACGTGTACGCGCCCACCTTCTACGACCAGACCAAGTTCATCGCCCAGGCGATCAAGAGCGCCAATTCGCTGGACCCGGCGAAGGTCGGCCAGGCGATGCACAGCATCAGCTACCAGGGCGTGGTCGGCACCTACGGCTACGACCCCAAGGGCAACCTGAAGAAGACCGCGGTCACCGTGTACACCTTCAAGAACGGCGCCCTGAGCCCGCTGGCCAGCTACTAATAACAAGGACCCATCCATGAAACACATCTTCAAGCTCGGCGCACTCGCCGCGGCCGCCGTGCTGGCCTGCGCCCCGCTGTCCCCGGCTGCTGCCGCCCCTGCCGCGAAAGCGGAACGCGTCGACACCCAGCCCGGGAAGACGATCAATAAGCTGGCCGACGAGTACTACGACGCAGTGGCGCGCTTCGAGCCGGTGTATGCGAGCGAAGGCGGTGACAACCGCTTCATCGACCAGCTCGGCCTGTCGATCGCGCCGAAGAACCGCGAGCGCCAGTTCGCGCTGTACCGCGACTACCTCAAGCGCCTGCAGGCGATCCCGCGCGACAAGCTCAATAGCCGCGACCAGACCAGCTACGACATCCTCAAGTTCGAGCTCGACACCGCGCTGCGCCTGGCGCAGTACCCGGAGCACCTGCTGCCGGTCGACCAGATGGTCAGCATGCCGGTGATTCTGGCGAACTACGCCAGCGGCCAGGGCGCGCAGCCGCTGTCCACCGTCAAGGACTACAAGGCCTACCTGAACCGCCTGACCCAGCTCACGCCCTGGATCGACCAGGCGATCGTCAACATGCGCGCGGGGATCAAGGCCGGCATCGTGCATCCGCGCGAGCCGATGCAGTCGCTGCTGCCGCAGCTGCGCCAGCTGCTGGCCGCCACGCCGGAAGCGAGCATCTTCTACACGCCGATCAAGAACATGCCGTCCACGTTCTCCGCCAGCGACAAGCGCAGCGTGAGCGAGGGCTACCGCAAGATCATCAGCGGCAAGCTGAATCCGGCGCTGAACCGCCTGGCCAGCTTCGTCGAGAAGGAATACCTGCCGGCGACCCGCAGCACCGCGGGCTGGGGCGCGCTGCCGGACGGCGCGGCCTGGTACCAGGCGCGCGTGGCGGCCATGACCACGACCGACCTCAAGCCGGAACAGATCCACGAGATCGGTCAGAAGGAAGTGGCGCGCATCCAGGGCGAGTACGCCCAGATCGGCCCCAAGATGGGCTACAACGGCCCGGCCGCCGGCCTGCCGAAGTGGGTGTCGGAGCAGCCGAAGTTCAAGCCCTTCACCTCGGACCAGCAGGTGATCGAGGTGTTCCGCGAGCTGGACGCCAAGGTGCGTACCAAGCTGCCGGCGCTGTTCACCCTGAGACCGAAGTCGCCGCTGGACCTGCGCCTGGAACCGGAACTGTCGCGCGCGACCGCCTCGGACCACTACACCCCGCCGGCGGTGGACGGTTCGCGTCCGGGCGTGTTCTGGTCGGTGGTGAACGATCCGAAGGACTACGGCAGCACCGGCATGGTCACCCTGTACCTGCATGAGGGCCAGCCGGGCCACCACTTCCACATCGCGCTGGTGCAGGAGCTGGGCCTGCCGAACTTCCGCAAGTTCGGCGGCAACAACGCCTTCACCGAAGGCTGGGCGCTGTACGCGGAGACCCTGGGCAAGGAGATGGGGCTGTTCGACAAGCCGGAGGATTACTTCGGTCACCTGAACGACGAGATGCTGCGTGCGGCGCGCCTGGTGGTGGACACCGGCATCCACTCCAAGGGCTGGAGCCGCGAGCAGGCCATCAAGTACTTCCAGGAGACGCTGGGTTACTCGGAACACGAAGCGCGCGCGCAGATCGAGCGCTACATGGTGTGGCCGGGCCAGGCGCTGGGGTACAAGATCGGTTCGCTCAAGATCATCGAACTGCGCAAGCGTGCGGAGGCGGCGCTGGGTGGCAAGTTCAGCCTGCCGAAGTTCCATGAGATCGTGCTGGGCGAAGGGACGCTGCCGCTGGCGGTGCTCGAAGCCAAGGTCGATAAGTGGATCACTGAGTCGAAGTAAAAGCGATCGTAGTCCGCACCCTATGAACGTCGTCCCCGCGAAGGCGGGGAGTCATTGCCGCCAGTGGCGGGAATGACGGTTTTAAGGATGCTGGTGCTGACAGCGCTTGCGCTGTTCAAATAAAAAAACCGGGGCACGCCCCGGTTTTTCTTTTACCGCTCGATCATGAAGACCGGATAACGCCGCCACTCCGGTTCGCGGTACCGTTCGCAGTTCGCGAAAATGAAGTCCAGCACCGCCTCCTGGTTGGCCAGCAGCGCCGGATTGGCCGCCTTCCACGCGCTGAACTTCTCGGCAAGCAGGGGCTCGGCGCGCAGCAGTTCTTCCGCGTGATCCTCGAACACGTAGTCCGAATACGCTTCCTTCTTCTCCAGCACGCTGTTGAAGAAGCCCCAGCGGAAGAAGCTGTCGTGGGCCAGCGGCTCCAGGGTCTCGACCGCATAACGGGCCTGGTCCTGGTCCAGCGGTACGATGTAGTCGCCCGCGCGCAGCTGTACTTGCCCCTGGCGCTTCTCCAGCACCACCTCGTCGTGGAACATGTGTCCCTCGTAGGCGTTAGGGCGCGAAGCCACCGACACGATGTGGTAATAGCCGACATCCTGCACGCGGTCCGCTTCCACGCGCTCCATGCGCACGCCGTTCCACTGCAGGCGCTCGATCGCCTCGCGCCACTGCTGCGGCACCACGTAGGCGCGCGGCGCGGTCACCGTCACGTCGGCCGGGAAGCGGTTGTACCAGGCGATGTCGCGCTCCCACGGGCTGCTACGGTCGTACCACAGGCGGGTGTACTCGCCCAGCACGCTCTTCTTGTACTTGGCCTCGTAGCCCTTGAAGCGGAAGGTAGCGGGATTGGCCTCGTCCATCACCCAGCGCACCGGCCACTCGGCGCGCGAACGGCCTTCTTCCTTGGCCGCGCGGCGCAGCTGCTGGATGCGGTCCGCATGCCGGACCGTGAAGTCGAGCGCGGTCTCCACCAGCGCGCGCATCGAGTCGTAGCGGTCCTTGAAAGGCTTGAGCATGTGCGTCTCGGGCATGAAGCCGATCGTGTGGTGCAGGGCCGCGTAACCGGTCGAGAAGCGCGCCGTCTCGAGGAAGTCGGCAATGCCGTGGTCCGGGCTGTCCTTGACCGGGTTCACGTAGGGGCAGGTCGGCCAGCCGCGCTGCTCCATGTCGGCGTACATTGCCGGCAGCATCTCGTCGCGCAGGAAGTCGCCCAGTCCGCCGCCCAGCTTGTCGGTCTGGGTGTGGATCAAGGTCATGGTGTAGCTGTAGTCGGCGCCGTTGGAGGTGTGAGTGTCGACCATCACGTCCGGATCCCAGGCCGTGAAGAGCTGGTTGAACACCTGGGCCGTGAGCGTGTCGCACTTGACGAAGTCGCGGTTCAGGTCCAGGTGGCGGCTGTTGCCGCGGAAGCCGAACTGCTCGGGGCCGTCCTGGTTCACGCGCGAGGTGTCGGCGCGATTCAGGCTGCCGTCCACGTTGTACAGCGGGACGAACAGGAACACGGTCTTGCCCAGCGCGGCCAGGCGCTCGGGCTGCAGGCAGAAATCGCGCACCAGGGCCATGCAGGCGTCCACGCCTTCCGGCTCGCCCGGGTGGATGCCGTTGTTGTTGAAGAAGACCGGACGGCTGCTCCGCTTGATGGTCTCGCGGTCGAACACGCCGTCGCTGCTCACCACGCCGGCGTGGATCGGCACGCCGGCATCGGACACGCCCACCTTGTCGAAGCGCAGCACGTCCGGATAGGCGCGCGCGAGTTCCTCGTACCAGGCGATGCAGTCGGCCCAGGTGGTGGTCTGGTTCAGGTTGCCCTTTTCGTAAGGGGTCTTCAGTTCGTTGGACATGGTATGTTCAATCAGGATGTTAAGGACTGCGCCAGGGTCACCGGCGCCTCCAGGGGCAGGGAAATCGCGACGTCGGTGCCCTCGCCCGGCGCCGAACGCACCTCGAACACGCCCTGCAGCGCGTACACGCGCTCGCGCATGCCGATGATGCCGATGCCTTCGGAGGCGCTGGCGACGTCGAAGCCGTGGCCGTCGTCGACCACGCGGATGCGCAGCTTGCCCTTGGCTTCGTCCAGCAGCAGGCTGACGTGGGCCGAGCGCGCGCCCGAATGCTTCATCACGTTGGACAGCGCTTCCTGCACGATGCGATAGGCCGAGATCGCGAGCTCGTTCGGCAGGCGCGCGAAGTCGCCTTCGCTGTGCAGGTCGAAGCGGCAGCCGGAGGTGGAATCGTAGTGGCGCACCATCTCTTCCACCGCGCCGTGCAGGCCGAGCATGTCCAGCACTTCAGGGCGCAGGCGGCGCACCAGGCGGCGGCCGTTGGCGTACAGGTCGAGCGCGAGCTTGGTGATGGCTTCGGACTTGCGCTTGATCTCGTCCACTTCCTGCCCCTGCGGCGCTTTGGCGGCCAGCGCGCCGATGGCCTGGGCCTCCAGGCGCGCGGCGATCAGGGACGCGTTCAGTTCGTCGTGAATCTCGACCGCGATGCTCTTGCGCTCGTCCTCGATGATGGAGTTGACTTTCTGGATCAGCTTGCGCTTGTCGGCGTCGGCGCGCACCGCCTCGTTGCGCGAGGCCAGCAGGTCGCGGGTGCGCTCGGCCACCTTGTTCTCGAGGTCGCGCTTGGATTCGTCCAGCGCCAGCGACATGTCGCCGATCGAGGACTGCAGTTCGCCGACCTCGCCGCCGGTGGTCACCGGCAGGTTGACCCGGTAGTTGCCGCCGCGGATGGAGCGCAGCGCGCCGATCGCTTCGCGCAGCGGCACCGTGAGCGAGCGCGCCAGCACCCAGGCCAGCACGCCGGAGGCGGCCAGGGCCAGCGCGGCGATGGTCAGCTCGACGCGGAAGCGCGCCGCCTGCTTGTCCATCATGTTCGCCGGCGACATGGTCACCCGCACCCAGCCCACCACCTCGGTGGTCAGGGTCGGCGGACGCGACACGCTCGAGGCCGAGACGTGCGGCGTGCCGTTGTCGGTGAACAGGTTGATCCACACCACCTGCTTGCGGATCGGCGCCTCGTAGTAATGGGGCTGGGCGTCGCGCGCGGCTTCCGAGACCACGCGCACCGCGGCGCGGCCGCTGGCGTCGATCACGTCGATGCGGTAGATGCTGATGTCGGACTGCACCAGGCCGTTGATGGTCAGGCGCAGGTCGGACAGGTTGCCCGAGATGACGTTGTATTCGCTGGTTTCGGCCAGCGCGCGCGACAGGATGCGGCCGCGCTCGGCCAGTTCTTCCGCCACCTGGGCGCGGTGCGCGTACCAGGAGTACCAGACGAAGGAGGTGAACAGGAACACCACCGGCAGCATGGTGATGAAGGCCATGCGCCGGCCGATGCCCCAGCCGCGCCAGAATCGCAGCTTCATCACTGGCCCGCCGTGGTGGATGCGGCCTTCTGCAGCGTGCCGGGCGCGGGACGGGCGAACTGGCGCGCGGCCTCGGTCACGCGCAGGTCGAGCGACCTGGCCACGCCCTCGTTGATCACGGTGCGGAAGTAGCGCGGGAACTGCGGCGGCGCCAGCTCGCCGGTAATCACGAAGGCGGCGGCGATTTCCGCCACCTGGGTGTTGATGTCCTCGATTTCCGAATAGGTGCTGGCCAGCGCCCCGACCTTGACCATGTCGGCGGAGAAGCCGATCACGCCCTGCTTGCGGCGGTAGGTCGAGAGCAGGATGTTGCGCACGCTCTCGGTGTTGTAGACCGCGCTGTCGGGCATCGCCAGCAGCGCTTCGGCGCGCGTCATGCGGTTGAGCGTGTGGTTGATGTCGTCGCCCGGCTCGAAATGCTGGATCTCGACTTCGCCGTCGAGCACCGGGCGCAGGAAGGCGGTTTCGGGACTGAGCATCGCGCCGATGCGCGGCTGGCGCCCGTACAGCAAGGTGGCCAGGCGCAGCTGGTCGGCGGGCGCCGGCTCGGCGTAGACGGCGGTGAGCGACATGGCGCGGTTGCGCGCGAGGCGCGAGGTGATCGCATGCCATACCTGGCTCGAGGTATAGGCCGAGATCACCACGCAGTCGCAGCGTCGCGCCACGGCGTCGCGCAGCGCGGTCGGGCCGATCGTCACGTACAGCATGCGGCGGCTCTGGGCCAGCTCGGTGCGGAAGGCGGCGAAAGTGGGAACCAGGCGCTTGTACAGGTCTTCGGCGATGCGGCGCGTGACCTCGGTGTCGTCGCCGGTGACGATCTGGAAGCGGAAGCCCGTGGTTTCAGGTTCGCGGTACTGTTCGGCAAGGGCCGGGGTGCAGGCAATTGCCAAGGCCAGCGCGCCGAGCGCCAGCCTCGCCTGCCGCAGGAAGCGCTTCATCCTGCGCTTACGGTTCGATCAGGCCGTGCTTGACGGCCAGCAAGGTGATGCTGGCCTGGCGGTGCACGCCCAGCTTTTCCTTGATCGACTGGCTGATGTTGCTGATCGTCTTGGTCGACAGGTCGAGCTTTTCGGCGATCTCGGCGTTGGTCATGCCCTCGGCCATCAGCTTGAAGATCTCCAGCCCGCGCTCGTCGAGCTGGGACTGGGGCGTCACCTCGCCGCGCACCGCCATGCTGGCCAGGCGCGCCGCGATCTGCGGCAGGAAGTACAGCTTGCCTTCGCGCGCATAGCGCACTGCGGTGGCAAGGTCGGCCGGATCGCAATCCTTGGTAACAAAAGCGTGGGCACCAATCCGGTAGGTTTCCTTGATCAAACTATCTTGATCAAACTGGCTGAGGAAAACAATTTTTGCCTGCGGGTCATTCTTGAGAATGGTCTGCGCCGCATCCAGGCCCGTCAGTTCGGTACCGAAACGCATGTCGAGCACGGCCACGTCGGGCTTCTCGGCGGCGTACAGCGCGGTGGCTTCATTCGGGGTCTTGGCCTGTCCCACCACTTGCATCCCTGCCGCTTCGAGCGACATGGCAAAGCCCGTCATGACGATCGGATGATCGTCGGCAAGCATGACACGGATGGGTTTGCTGTTCTGTGTTGCCATCTTCTCTCCGGGCTATCGCAGCCGCTGACATCTACCTACCAAACAGTGGCATCCCAGCTTACCAGCATGCGGAAGAACCAATGTGACAAATGGATTATTCCATACAACGCCCCGGCGCGCGAGTGGCCTCATCTGTATAGACGAGGATGAGCAACAGTCTGCCGTCGCACATTCAGTAACAATATTGCCATCTAATCGCTTTACATTCTGCTATGACCTAGCATATAGTGATTCCAACGAATCGCAGTTTTGTTTTCCCAGCAGGTAACATAGCGCTTCAATAAGAAAGGAGAACGGCCATGCACTTCTCTCAACTGAACGATGGAACGGGCGGCAAGGCGGGACGGGTCGCCCTGGTTGCAGGACTGCACGTGCTGGTGGCGATGGGTGTCATGCACACGATGAACTCCAAGACCTTCAAGCTGCCGGACCTGGTCGAGGACCGGCTGGTGTGGATCAAGCCGGACATTCCACCGCCGCCTCCGCCGCCGAACCCGCCCACGCCGAAGGCCAAAGTGGCGCCGCCGGAGATCGTGGTGCCCAAGCCCGAGGTGACGCCGGTCGAGCCGCCGCCGGAACCGACCGTGAGCGCCACGACGGAAGCACAGCCGCAGCCGCTTGAACCAATGCAGTCGGCCCCGAGCGAAGCGCCGCCGGCCCAGCCCTCCACCAACAGTGGCCAGATGCGCAGCGCGGTGCTGGCCGACGCCAACGGCTGCGCCAAGCCCGACTACCCGGCGCGCGCCGCCCGCAACGGCGAATCCGGCACCGTGACCCTGGCCCTGATGGTCGGCGCCGACGGCCGGGTCAAGGACGCACGCATCCAGAGTTCGAGCGGCTCGCGCGACCTCGACCGCGCCGCCCTCAATGCGCTGTCGCTGTGCCAGTTCAAGCCGGCCATGAACAACGGCGTCGCCGAAGCCGGATGGGCGCAGTTGGCCTACGCCTGGGTGCTCGAATAGCAGAACCGTTTTTTCCCCTCTTTGCCCGCCCCTCCTCCCAGCCCGGCGGGCTTTTTTTCGTCCATGAACAGGTCAAAGAACCTGCGGGAGCACAACAACAATAAGGAGAGAGAAGCATGGAAGCCGCTGTTCCACCCATACCTTTGCCGAGGACCGTTCCGCTTGCGGGCCTCGCGTCCAGTCTTGCCGCCTGCCTGGCGCTGGCCATCCTGGGCTGGCTTGCCCTGGCCCCCTCGCCGGTCCCGGCGCCGGTCCTGCTCGAACCGGCGCGCTGGCAGGCGCGCGCCATGGAGCACGTGGCCGCGCTGAGCGTGGCGCCGCGTCCGATCGCCACCGAGGCCAATGCCGAAGCGCGCGGCTATATCCTGGAACAGCTGCGCGCCATGGGCTTCGCACCCGAGGTGCAGCGCGCCACGGTGCGCCGCTCGGTCGTCTCCTTCGGCGTCCACACCAGCATCGGCGTGGTGAACAACATCGTCGTGCGCATTCCCGGACACCGGCAGGACCGGCTGCGCCGCCCCGCCCTGCTGCTCGCCACGCATTACGACAGCGGCACGGCCACCCTTGGCGCGGCGCGCGCGGCGGCCCCGGTGGCGGCGCTGCTGGAAACCGCGCGGGCGCTGCGGCGCGAGGCAGCGGGCACCAACGCGAGCGCCAACGACATCGTCCTGCTGTTCGCCGACGGCGAGCATGTCGGAGGTCTCGGCACCAAGGGCTTCGTAGAGCAGCATCCGCTGGCCAGGCGAATCGGCCTGGCCCTGCGCTTCGACAGCGCGGGCAGCGGCGGGCCGCTGCGCCTGTTCGCGGCCAGCGGCGCCGGCAAGGATGCGCTGCGCGGCTGGGCGCGCGCCGCGCCCGACGTGGGCGGCACCTCGCTGGCGGCGGAACTGATGCCGCCCATGCCCCAGCATCCCGACATCGGGCCGCTGGCGGAACTGGATGCGCCGGTGCTGCTGTTCGCGAATACGGAGCAGCGCTTCGACGGCGAGCGCGCCAACGACACCCTGGAGCGGCTGGAGCGCGCCAGCTTGCTGCACATGGGCGACGTCATGCTGCGCCTGGCGCGCGAGTTCGGCGAGGCGCCGCTGGCGCGCGGCAGGCACGCCACGCATGCCTGGTTCTCGCTGCCCGGTGTGGGGCCGGTGCACCACTCGCCCGACCTCGGCTGGGGCGTGGCGCGGGTGTCGCTCCTGCTGCTGCTCGGCGCTTGCGTGCTGTCCTTCCGCCGCAGCGGTGCGATCCCGGCGGTGCAGGGACTGTTCGGCGCCGCGCTGCTGCTGGTGGCGGCGCGCACCGCCATCTGGTGGCAGCGCGAGGCG
>NZ_JAGKSG010000017.1:0-107092 GCF_018119385.1 Massilia sp. AB1
CCCCCCCCCCCCCGCCCGCGGGGCCCCCCCCGGGCCGGGGGGGCCCCCACGATGGCGTGCACGCCGCCGCGCGGCAGCCGCAGGCTCAGGTGGTCGAGGGCCAGTTTGCCCTTGTAGGACAGGCACAGGCCTTCGGTATGGATCACGTAATCGTTCATCGCGGGCTCCTCAGGCGACCTGGCGCGGCAGGCAGTCGGCCAGCTCGGCCGCGACCCGGTCCAGCACCTCGGGGCCGCTGTAGCCGAGGCCGATCACATCGGCGGTAAAGCGGCCGACGGCGTCGTCCAGGCGGCGCGCGCGCTCGGCGTCGGACAGCAGCTGGCGCGGCGGCAGCACGAACAGGCCGAGGCCGGCGCGCGACTCGACCCAGCCTTCGGCCGCCAGCTCGCCGTAGGCCTTGGCCACCGTGTTCGGATTGATCGACAGCTGCTGGGCCAGGCCGCGTACGCTGGGCAGGACGGCGCCGACGGGCAGTTCGCCGGTGGCGATCAGGCGCCGCACGCCGTCGACGATCTGGCGGTTGATCGGGCGGGCATCGCCGGTGGCGATGCTTAACATCAAAGGGGCGCGGCGGCTCATGCTGTCTCCTATCTGTACTATTACGGGTAGTACAGTAGCACTCGCTTGCCAGGCAGTCAATACACCCTGCATGCCCCAGTGAAGCTTGCCATCATTGAAATGTTGCCAACTTGTTTTCCTGTGTCATTCCTGCCATTGACAGGCTTCCAAGGCCTGCCAAACTGCAAATTGCCTGGGCTTAACTGTTATACTGACGCCCCCGCGGAGCAGGTCTGGCCGCGCAAGAAGACTGGTATTCCACACGATGATCGACCACCTTGGCGGCGCGGTTCTGGCCGCAGACTCCTTTACGACAGCGCAGGAAGACGATCCGCTGCAGGCCCACTTTCATGAAGGCGTGGCCCCCGACGAGATCGAGCAGGTGTTCCACCTCAAGCGCGCACAGCCGATGCTGTCGGCGTTCACGGCGCTGTTCCACGGCACCCAGGACGGCGTCATGGTGCGCCTGCTGGTGCTGCGCGAGCTGGCCGGGGATACCGCCAGCTCGGCCTTCTCGCGCGCGGACATCAACCAGAAGCTGGCCTACCTGATCCCGGAAAGCCTGGAGACGGTGCTGAACCGCCTGCGCACCCATGGCCTGCTGGCCTGGGACGCCCCGGCAGCGGTGTACCGCATCACCCCGCTGGCGCGCAACGTGCTGTCCGCCCTCGATACGCTGCTGGCCCTGGGCAAGCCCGAGGACGACGACGCCGAGATGGGCTTCCTGCTGTCGCAGGTGGCCGGCGCCCAGGCCGTGGGCGGGGTCACGGTGGACCAGCTCAAGCACCTGCTGGGCCGCCTGGTGGAACTGACCGAGGAATTCCGCGACGCGATCGCTTCCGGTTCCGAATTCCGCCTTCGCACCTCGCAGGCCAAGTGGCACATGGCCTGCGACTGGGTGGAGAAGGGCTCGGCCATCCTGCGCGCCATCACCACCGACGAGCGCGCCGACTCCGCCACCCATAAAGCGGCCCAGGCCATCGGCCGCGCCCAGTCGGCGCTGCTGAACATGCAGGGCATGTTCTCGCGCGCCCTGAACCAGATCGAGCGCCAGCGCGTGCACCTGGGCCAGTCCGGCCTGTCGACCACCGACGTCAAGCGCTGGCTGCTGGCCCACGACGACCTGGCCAGCCTGGCCGAAGGCGCGATCGACCGCCCGGTGGTGCCGCTGTTCACCACCCCGGCCGAGATGATCGACGTGGCCGAGACCGAGCTGCTGGCCGAGCGCGTCACCTCGACCGGCCCGAAAGGCCTGCCGAGCGGCCAGGATGCGCCCACCACGATCAACGACAACCCGGCCGGTCAGCTGGAGCTGAACGACTGGATCAACAAGCTGGCCGACTTCGCCAACCTGGGCAACTTCCCCGAGTTTTCCGAGAGCGGCCCGAAGAAAGTCCAGCTGCACGAGTCGCTGCTGCCGGCCAGTTTCGCCGTGGCGTCCTACCGCGCCTCGCTGCTGCCGCTGCTGGGCGACGCCGCCGAGGCCAGCCTGCAGGGCCCGACCGCCGAACTGGCGCGCCTGCCGCTGAACTTCGAACCGGTGGACGAGATGATCCCGCTGGATGACCCGGAAGTGGCCGCCATGTCGGTCGCCACCCTCTCCTTGAATTCTTCCGAAAGCAGTACGCCCAATGAATGACGATGCACAAATCCTGATCGCGCGCCTGCTGACGCACCAGACCCTGCGCCGCGACGACAAGATGGTCAAGCGCGCCCTGTCGGACGAGCAGTTCCGCATCGAGGTCGACAAGCGCCTGCTGGAATCGGGCCTGAAGCTGCTCGACAACGTGTACGCCGACCACGTGACCATCGCCCTGCACCGCAACGTCGAGCCGAAGATCTTCGGCGCCAAGGACATCTGGCAGAACAACAACTTCGGCCTGACCCGCGACGGCGTGGCCCTGCTGGTGGTGCTGTGGGCACAGATCATCCTGCCCAAGCGCGAGCGCCAGGAAACCCACACCACGGTGGACGACGACCAGACCGACATGTTCGACAAGGAAGCGCCGATCCCGCGCGCCGAGGACACCTCGATCGGCATCTCCTACACCGCGCTGCTGTCGGACTTCGGCGACAAGCTGGGCAAGAAGACGCGCATGGACATGAACCTGGGCGTGCTGGCCAAGCTGGGCTTCATCGAGCGCCGCGGCGACGTGATCCTGGAAGGCCCGCTGCTGGACCTCCTGATGGACACCGACGTGCTCAAGGAGCGCATCATCAACGGCGCGCTGGCCGAGGTGTTCAAGCGCGCCCCGCTGGCCGCCGCCCCGCGCCGTGCGCCGGTCGACGCCGAAGCGGCCAACGATCCGGTCGTCGAGAACCCTCCGGCCGACGAAGCAGCAACCGATACCCCGAATTGAGATAGCCGATGTTCCACATTAAATCACTCGAACTGGTCCACTGGGATTACTGGCAGCGGATCAAGAACATCCCGCTGGACGCCAAGATCATCACCATCGCGGGCCAGAACGGCTCGGGCAAGACCACTTTGCTGGATGCGCTGCGCACCCTGTTCGGCCTGGACTGCTCGATGGGGCGCACCTACAAGCACTATGCGCGCCACTCGGGCCAGCAAAGCGCCTGGATCCGCGCCGTGGTCGACAACGCGACGGTCGGCCGCCAGCTGTCGAACCGTCCGTTCCGCCATTCGGGCTTCTTCTCGGACGACGAGGTGACGCTGTTCTGCCAGGTGCAGAAGAACGGCGGCGACTGGAAGCGCCAGTACCTGATGCGCCCGGGTAACGTCGAGATCGAGGAAGTCACCGAAGCCACCGACTGGCTCGGCGTGGAAAACTATCGCAAGCGCCTGGCCTCGGCCGGCCTGTCGCCGGCCATGTCGAAAGTGCTGGCGCTGGAGCAGGGCGAGACCGACAAGCTGTGCGAATACGCGCCGCGCCAGTTGCTCGACCTGGTGTTCCAGGTCTTCGGCGACAAGGAAGTGCTGGACGCCTACGACGAAGCCAAGCGCCACCAGCGCGACACCGAGACGGAACTGAAGCGCTTCGAGGCCGAGCTGGAAACCTCGCGCATCAACCTGGAAGGCCTGCGCCTGCGCGTCGCCAACTACCACCAGTGGGAAGACCTGCACAAGGAAAAGCGCGACCTGAAGGAAGAAGTGCTGCCGGCGCTGGAATACCACGAGGCGCGCGAGAAGGCCGCGACCATGAGCCGCAACCTGCGCGAGGCACGCAAGCCGCTGGTCCAGGCCGACAGCATGCTGACCGAGAAGCGCAACCAGCTCGCGGCCCAGCAGCGCGCCCTGACCGAGGCCCAGAAGCTGGAAACCCAGCTGGAGCAGGAAGGCACCGAGCTGGCGAGCCGCCTGAACCAGGTCAACGCCCGCCTCAAGCCGATGGAAAGCGTGCTGGAACAGCGCGACCGCCTGCAGAAGCTGGCGGCGGACGCCGGCGCCGACATTGCGGAAGTCGCCAAGCAGCTCGAAGAAAAGGAAGCGGAACTGGCGCGCCAGAAGGGTAAGCGCGACGCCATCTCGGCCAAGATCGCCGGCGAAATGGCGACCATCTCGGCCCTGCAGGGCAAGAGCGCGATGCCGGAACCGGAAGCCCAGCGCCTGATGCGCCGCGCCCTGCGCGACGAAGGCATCGCCCACGCCATGCTCTCGGATATCGTCGAAGTGACCGATCCGAAGTGGCAGGGCGCCGTCGAGGGCGTGCTGGGCGGCTACGCCTCGGTGGTGCTGCTCGAGAAAGCCAAGGATGCCCCGGCGGCTTACCGCCTGGCGGAGAAGGAACGCTATCGCCACTTCATCGTGCCGGACTGCGTCGAGGCGCCGGTCGTGAAGGACGACAGCCTGCTGTCGGTGGTGAACTTCTCCAGCAAGGCGCCGGGCTGGCTGATCGACCAGCTGGCGCGCATCGAGCGCGTGGATTCGGTGGACGAAGGCTTCAAGACCCGCGCCGAGGAATGGATCACGCCGGACGCCTACCACCGCGAACGCCGCGGCGGCCGCTCGCTGTTCGTCGAGCCCTCGCGCTACCGTTTCGGCGCGGCGGGCAAGACCCAGCGCCTGGAAGCGATCCAGAAACTGCTGCCGAACCTGGAAGCGCAGGAAGACGCGCTGACCCTGGCCATCTCCAAGCTGGCCGCGGAAGTGGGCGGCCTGAAGGCGCGCCTGGCGGGGGTGGACGCGGCCAAGGAACTGACCGCGCGCCAGGCCGAGTTCGAGGAAGCCGCGCGCTCGGTGGCGCCGCTGCGCACCGAGCGCCTGGAAGTGGGCGCGCGCCTGGGCGAGCTGCAAACCCTGAGCAAGAACGCGACGGTAGCGCGCACCCGCGCCGACACCGTGTGGCAGAACGCGCGCATGGCGCTGTCGGAAGCGGAAGCGGGCATGCGCCTGAACCACCGCCGCCAGCTGGAACAACGCACCGAGCACGCCAAGGCGCTGCTGGACATGCGCCGCAGCTGGCGCCACGTGCCGGCCAACTGGAAGAACGCCAACTGGCGCGGCGACCTGGTGGCCAAGCACCAGAATGCGCACCAGGTCAACCTGCGCCTGCAGTCGCTGGAACACGCGCTGGCGCGCGACGACTGGGAACTCGATCCGACCGTGATCGACCAGTACCAGCGCCTGAACGACCAGCTGCAGAACCGCCAGACCGAGACCGAAGAGCGCCGCTACCAGAACAACCGCGCGATCGAGGCCACGAGCAATGCGCGCGGGGCCTACATCGAGCGCCTGCGCTACACGATCAAGACCTATACCAAGAACATCAAGGAACTGGGCGAACTGGCCGGCATCGACGTGCAGGCCGACCCGGTGCGCCTGGAGAACGACGACGTCCAGCTGGCCCAGGCCGGACTGCACGTGCGCTTCAAGTTCGACGGCAAGGACCAGATCGGCATGAACGACGGCGAGGCATCGGGCGGCCAGCAGGTGATGAAGTCGCTGGTGCTCCTGATCGGCTTGCTGAAGTCGGAGGAAGGCTCGGGCGGCTTCGTGTTCATCGACGAACCGTTTGCGCACCTGGATATCCGCAACATCCAGCTGGTGGGCGAGTTCCTGAAGAATACCGATGCGCAGTACCTGATGACCACGCCGCTGACACATAACACGGACGTCTACGATCCTTCGGAGCTGACGCTCATTACGAGCAAGAAGAAGAAGGATGTGCAGTGGGCGCAGCCGATCTTCGTGCTGCAGCGGAGGAAAGAGGCGGCGAAGGCTGCTTGATGCAGGAGGGACCCGTGAGGGTCCCTTTTTTATGTTCGTGGCGTGCTGAGAAACTTGGGTTCCGGCGAAGGCCGGAACCCAAGTTTGCAAGAACAGTGTGAACTTACACCATATCGATCTCTTTGCGCATCTTCCGGCGCCAGCGCAGCAGCCCCGCCGAATAGCACCCAAAATACCCCGCGGTGAGCCCCACGCAAAGCATGGTCAGCGGCGAATCCGTCAAGCGCTCCGGCGTCACCCCCTTGCCCTGGTTCGAATAGATCTCGACACCAATGTAGAGAATCCGCGCCACGAAGATCATGGCCATCACAATCCCAAGACGCGCATTCGGCGTGAAATAGTAGCCTTGCGGCGTATCCTCGAAGCGCGAGAGCTTGAGTCCCCATACCCCATAGCCAATCCCGCCCGCCGCCCCCACCAGCAGCGCCGCCAAGTTGTATGGATTGCCCAGCAACTGCGCCGCCGGCACCAGGATCATCGCCCCGAACACCAGGATGCCGGTGTAATGGCGCGACACGATCGAGCGCTGGCGCGCCATGCGGTCCTTGATGCGGCGGTAGATGCGCCAGACGAGCAGGGGCGTCAGGACGAGCAGGGCCAGGGTGGTGATCGTGAGTTCCATGGTGCTTCGAAGAAGTGCGTTGATGAGGAATCCGGCATTGTAAGGCAAGCGCCGGGCCGGGGCCCATCATGGTAAGGTGATCTTTCCCCTAGATTCGAGGAGATCCCGGCCATGTACACAGTTGTTCCCGTGCAAGCCCACCGCGCACCCGACCCGGTTCCGATCGAAGAACCGGCGCCCGAACCCTTCGATGCGCCGCATCCGCACCACCAGCCCGGCCACCATACCCCGCAAAACGAAGAGCCGATACCCGATCACAAACCGAGTATCCTGCACTAATCGAAGGCCCAGGAATACAGGATATCCAGGGCGGTATTGGTGCCGGTTTGGAACTGCAGGGTAATGCGCGGATTGAGCTTGTAGCGCAGGCGCACCAGGCTCGTGGCCGTGGTCGCGCCCTGCTCGAAGCTCAGGTAGGCGCGCGAGGAAATGCGTTTGCCCACCGTCACCACCGTTCCTTCCAGGCCATTCGCCTGGCCATTGGCCTGCTTCAGGCCCAGCTCGTCCACGTTGAGCGAATTCTTCAGCTTCGAGGTAATCCCGCCGCTGCCGCCCTTGCCGCCGAGCAGGGCGCCGGCCGCGGCGGCCAGCACGTCCTTCTCGTTGCCGCTGGTGCCCTCCATGCCGTGGCCCAGCACCAGCCAGGACAGCTTTTCGCTGTCCGGCACGTTCGGCGTCGACACCAGCCGCGCCTGCGGCGCCTGGGCGGTGCCGCGCACCTGGACGCCGGCTTCCACATTGGTCTCGGACAGCTGCTCGCCCTCGGGGCGCTTGCGCACCGCCAGGATGTCGAGCGCCGGGTTGTCGTAGGCGCCGCTGAAGGTGATCACGGCGCGCTCGATCGCCAGGCGCTGGCCGTAGGCGGCATAGGTGCCGTCCACGGCGCGGATGGTGCCGTTCACGCGAGGCGGGCGCGCGCCGGTCTTGCGCACCCGCGCATTGCCGGCGAGGGTGGCGTCGATGCCCATGCCGCGCAGGCGGAACTCGTCGCCCAGGTCGACCCGCAGGTCGACCGCGAGCGGCATCTCCTTTTCTTCGTTGGACGGCACGATCCTGGTGCCGCGGCCCAGCACGATCACGTCGTCGGACATGGTCGGGCGGCCTTGCGGCGCCAGTTCGATCAGGGCGCGGTCGGCCTTGAAGCGTCCTTCGAGTTCGAAGCGGCTGGCGTCGCGCACCAGCGAGGCCTGGCCGCTCACCACCACCGTACGGTCGGGGCGCGACAGGGCTTCCAGCTTGTCCGCCGTCAGGCGCAGGTCGGCGGCCGCCAGGCCGCTCGAGAAGCGCAGGAAGCCTTCGGCCGAGGCACTGCCCTGGCGGCCCTGGAAGGCCAGGCGCTGCAGCTCCAGGCGGTCGCCCGCGAGCTGGGCGCGCAGCTGGCCGTTCTGCAGGCGTACGCCTTGCTCGGCCCAGCGCACCGCCAGGTTGTCGCCGCTGACATTGCCGTTCAGGCTGGGCGTGCCGATGGTGCCGCCGCCCGTCAGGGCCAGGCGCAGCGCGCCGTCCAGTTCCAGTCCCGGCTGCCCCGCCAGCGGCGCCAGCCAGGCGATCGAGGCCATGTCGGCATTGGCCGACATGCGCAGCGGGCTGTCGCGGTCCAGGCGGCCGCGCAGCAGCTGCGCGTTGGCTTCGACATTGGCCTTGCCGGTGCGGGCGCCATCCAGGTCGAGACGCACGCGCAGCTTGCTGCCGACCACGTTGGCGCTGGCCTCGAACTGGCGCAGGCCGAGCGGTACCGGCGTGTCGCCACCCACGATGGCGTCGCCGCGTTCGCGGAACACGCGCACATTGCCGTCCAGCGCGGGCGCGCCGCCGGCCACGGCCGGAGCGCGCAGGTCGAGCGCCCATTGGGCGCCCAGGGTCAGGTCGCCGCGTGCGTTCTCGCGCAGCGCCGGCGAGAACTGGGCCAGCCAGGTGAGCGGCACGTTGTCGGCGTGGCCGCGGCTGGTCCAGCGCGGGCCGTTCTTGGTAAGAAGGTCGACCGTGACGCTGCCCGAGGGGAGCTTGATCACGGCGCCATTGAAGGCGATGCGTTCCGGCTTGGCCAGGCCCATGATGCCGGAGCCGGGCGCGCCGCCGATGCGCAGGGGCACCGGCGCAGCCAGGTTCATGGCGTAGCGGCCGCGGTTCTGCAGGGCCGCCAGGGTGCCGTTCCAGGTGTCGCCGGCCAGGGCGCCGCGCACCTCGGTGTTGGCGTCGAAGGTTTCGCCGCGCGCCGCCAGGCGAACGGTATGGGCGCCGCGCGTGCCTTCCGACTTCAGGCTCAGCACCGCCACCCGCGTTTCACCGCTCGCATAGTCCAGGACTTGCACGTCGGTGACGAAAGGATCGCGTGCGCCGCGGCCCGAACCCAGGTTGGCGCTGGCGCGCAGCGAGCGCACCGTGTGCTTGCCGAGCAGCTTGAGGTTCTCGCCGTTCAGGCTGGCGTTCAGCGAAGGCGTGTCCATGGTGCCGGAGACCGTGCCCGCGCCGCGCAGCGCGCCGCCGTAGTCGGGGCCGAGGGCGGCCAGCTGGGGCGCGTCGACACGCCAGTCGAGGCGGTCGCTCCCTGCGCCGAAGCTGCCCGTCGCCGCCACGATATTAGGGCCGACATGCAGGTCGACGTCGGCGTTCGATACATGGCGCCGGTCGGCGGCCAGCTTCGCATGGCCCCAGAAGGGCGACTTGGCCAGGGTCGAGTCCTGCACGCGCAGGTCGAGCGCGCCGCGCCAGTCCTTGCCGGCGCGGCCGCTGGCGTCGAATACGGCGTTGATGTCGCCCGCCAGCGGCGAGCCGAAGGCGGCCGGGTTGAAGCGCTGGGCCGTGCCGCTGGCCTTGACCTCGACCGCCTTGGCGCCTTCCGGCCCGGCCAGCCAAGCCTCGCCGGTGGCGCGCAGGCTGCCCGCATTGTTCTGGCGCTGCTTCGCCACCCAGCCCAGGCCCTGGGCGTTCACTTCGAAAGTGGTACGCGGCGCCGCCATGGTGCCGGTGGCGACGCCGCTGGCCGTCACCGCGCCATACAGGTCGCTGCGCACGGCGGCCAGTTCGCGGCCGTCGACGCGCCATTGCAGGCGGTCGCCCTTGCCGCCGAAGGCGCCGTTCAGGGCGACCGTGTTCCGGCCCAGGGCCAGGTCGGCGTCGATGCCGCTGATGCGTTTGGCGTCGGCGTGCAGCTTGCCGCTGCCGGCGAGCGGCTGGCCGAACAGGCGGCTGCGGCGCACGGCGAAGTCGGCGTCCACGCGCCAGGCGGGCGCCAGGGCGCCGGCCGCGTTGATGCTGGCGTTGATGTCGGCTTCCGGATAGTCGCCCAGCGCGGACGGATCGAAGCGGCTGGCGTTCAGCACGCCCTTGAAAGCCTTGTTGCCGGTCAGGTCCAGGTTGCCGCTGGCATCGATGCTGCCGGCGCCGGCCGCCAGGCGCGCCTCGCGCAGGGTCAGCACATTGTTCTCCAGGGTCGCCAGGGCCGCCAGGCGCATGCCCTTGTCGGCCAGGTTGGCTTGCAGGGTCTGGCGCGTCGCCTCGTTGGTCACCTGGATGCCGCCGCGGATCGCGGTCGGCTTCATGCTGCCGTGGATGCCCTTCAGGTCGAAGCGGTCGGTATGCAGGGTGAAGCGGGCCGTGCCCAGGCCTTTCTCGTCCTTCCCGCGCTCCACGCCGCCCACGCCGGTGAAGCGGCCGGCGGCGCCGAAGTCCATCAGCACGTCGGATACCTGCAGCGCATCCAGGCTGCCGCCCAGCTGCCCGCGCATGGCGCGCAGCGGCAGGCGTTGCTGGTCGATGGTGCCGGCCGGGCCGTCATTGGTGAGATTCACGCTGCCGCCGATTGTATATTGTCCATTGCGCTTGTCGTCCAGCCGGCCGTTCACGGCCAGGGTCAGGTCGGCGGTCGGCAGGGCCGGGTTGAAGAAACCCGGATCGATGTTGCGGGCGTTGATGCGCACGGCGCGCAAGGGGATGGGTGCGAAGGGCGACAGCTCCAGGCGGCCGTCGCCGACGGCGCGCCCGGCCTGGCCGCTGGCGTCCACCAGCGTGGTATTCAGGTCGCCGCCGACCTTGAGCTTGAGCTGGGCGGCCCGTGCCCCGGCTAGTGCCTCCGATTGCGTCAGGCTGGCGGCGCCATCGAGCTTGAACGGACGCTGCGAGCCGATACTGGCGTTGGCCGCCACCAGGCCCCAGGGCGTGGATGCGCTGGCGTCGCGCAGCACCCAGCTCTGCTTGTCGCCCTTGAGCTTGAGGCGGATGTTGTCGATGCGGGTCTCGGCGCCCTGGTTCACGAAGGTCGCCTGGGCCAGGCGCGCGTCGTTGACGGCGATCGGGAAGGGCGGGGCGAGCGAAGCCGGCATCGTCGTGGGCTCGTCGCTTTCCTTCAAGGTCTCCATGCGCAGGCTGGCGGCGTGCAGGCTGTCGACCAGCACGCCGCTGGAGACGATCTGGCGCGGCGACCATTGCAGGTCGATCTTGTTGGCGATTACCAGCTGCTCGTCGGTGCGCCACACCATGCGCTCGATGTGCATGGCGCCGTACAGCGAGCCGGACACGCCGCTCAGGGTCAGCTTGCCGCCGCTGGCCTTGGCCACGCGCTGGGCGATCATCTGCAGGGTGGTCTCGCGTCCGAGGTACCACAGCGCGCCGCCGACCAGCACGCCGGTGATGGCGACGCCGATCGCCACGCGGCGCGGCCACTTGCGCTTGCGCGGCGCGGGAGCAGGAGCCTGGGCCTGGTCAGGAGGAGTGTCCTTGGTATCCATCAGAACGTGAACCCGAGTGAGAAGTGCAGACGCGCCTTGCGCAATGCGTGGCCATAGGCCAGGTCGACGTTGATCGGGCCGACCGGGCTGCGCCAGCGCGCGCCGACGCCGTAGCCCGACTTGGGCTTGAGGTCGCCGACCTTGTCGGCGGCGTTGCCGGCGTCGTAGAACACGGCCACGCCCCAGGGCGGGCGGAACCAGTACTGGTATTCGGCGCTGGCCGTGGCCAGGTATTTGCCGCCGACGATGGCGCCGTTCTCGCGCACGCCCAGCTCGCGGTAGCCGTAGCCGCGCACCGACTGGTCGCCGCCGGCGCGGAACAGGAAGACCGAGGGCACGCCCAGCTTTTCCTTGGCCGCCACCGCGCCGAACTCGCCGCGCAGCACCAGGGTGCCGCTTTCGCCCATGGGCTTGAACGCCTGGCCGCGCAGGTAGAGGCGCAGGAATTTTTCGTCGGTCAGGATCGGCAGCGCCGCGCCGCCCAGCTGGCCGCTGATCACATAGCCGTTGGTCGGCTGGATCAGGCTGTCGAGCTTGCGCTTGGTGATGGTGTAGGTGAGCGGTATGCTGCGCGTGCGGGTCTTGGGCTGTGGCGGCACCTGGCGTTCCTCGAACAGGGCTTCCAGGACCAGGCTGCGCTCCAGCAGCGGCGAGCCCCAGCTGCGGCGCGCCGCCACGGTGGCCGTGGTGGTGATCTCGCCGCGCACGTCGTTGCGCTCGATGCCGGCGCCGACACTGTCGTTGTAGCCCTTCGGCTTGGTGGGCCAGAAGAAGTCGACCCGCGCCGTCTGGCGCTTCTGCTCGTACAGCAGGTCGCTCTTCATGCGCTTGCCCAGCACGTTCAGGTCGTCGTAGCTGAGCTGGGCGCGGGCGCCGGTGTCGGTCGAGAAGCCGACGCCGACCTCGACGTTCTTGCGCTTGTTCTCGGTCACGCGCACCAGCACCGGCAGCACCGTGGGGCCGACCGGGGTCTGGGGGCTGGAGGCGCCGTCCTCGTCGCCGTCCTTGAGGTCTTCCAGCTCGGCGTTGAGCACGGCGCGCATGTCGGCGCTCACCTCGACGCTGCTGAAGTAGCCGGTGTCCTGCAGGCGCGACTGCAAGGCCTGCAGCGCGGCTTCGCTGTATTCGTCGCCCGGCTTGATCTGGTTCAGGTTGGTGATGACGTTGCGCGGATAACGCTTCAGGCCGCGGATGCGCAGCTCGCCGAAGCGCATCTCGGGACCGCTGTCGATCACCACGCGCAGCAGGGCGCGGCGCTCGTCCGGATCGACGGTGGCGCTGGTCTCGACCAGCTGGGCGCGCGGGAAGCGGGTCTGCGCCACCGCGCGCAGCAGGTCGCGCTTGGCGCCCTCCCAGTCGCCCTGGACGAAGCGCGCGCCCACCGGCAGGCTCCAGCGCTGGCGCAGGGCGTTCGCATCGAAAGGCGCCGCGCCCTTGTCGAAGGGGACGAAGCCGCGCAGCACCAGGTCGACGTCGCCCACCAGCACCGGCTCGCCCGGATCGACGATCACGCGCGCCACCGGGCGGCCGCCGCTGGTGTCGAGCCCGGCCGAGACCTTGGGCGAGTAATAGCCTTCGGTGGCGATCAGGGTCTTGACCTGCTCGGGCGCTTCCTTGACCAGGCGCTGCAGCTGCTCCAGGTCCACGCGCGCATTCCCGCGCCAGCGCACCAGGTCCAGGTTGTCTTCCAGCAGCTCTTCGAGCTGACGCGGCGCGTCGATGCGCACCGTGTAATCGATCCCCTGCGCCGCTGCGGCCGACGCGCATAATAGAGCGCCGACGCCGAGCACTAAGCGGGGCGCCGGGCATGGGCGGATGATCGATCTTTCGGGAAACATATTCCTCCAATGTGAATGCTTCTGCAATCTTAATGGATTGGCAAAATTGATGGCGAACGCTAAACGGTGCAGTGCGCCTGCCGGAGCACACGGTACGCCCGTTTTGTGCCAGAATTCCTGGTTTTCCGCGCCCGTTCGGGCTACTTTCTCCAGAGATCGATCATGCTTTCCCAAGACACCGCACTCGTCCTGTTCAGCGGCGGCCAGGACTCCACCACCTGCCTCGCCTGGGCCCTGCAACGCTATGCCCGCGTGGAAACGATCGGCTTCGACTATGGCCAGCGCCATGCGATCGAACTGGAGGTGCGCCCCGACCTGCTCACCAAGATGCGCGCCCTGGACCCGGCATGGGATGCGCGCCTGGGCGAGGACCACATGATCGACCTGTCCTTGATCTCGAAGATCTCGGACACCGCGCTCACCAGCAACGTGGCGATCGCGATGCAGGAAAACGGCTTGCCGAACACCTTCGTCCCTGGCCGCAACCTTCTGTTCATGACGGTGGCCGCCACGGTCGCCTACCGCCGCGGCCTGAACGTGCTGGTGGGCGGCATGTGCGAGACCGATTTCTCGGGCTATCCGGACTGCCGCGACGACACCATGAAGGCGCTGCAGGTGGCCCTGAACCTGGGCATGGCCACGCGCCTGAAGGTCGAGACGCCGCTGATGTGGATCGACAAGGCCCAGACCTGGGAGCTGGCCGAGCAGGAAGGCGGCGAAGCCCTGGTCGACCTGGTCCGCTTCGATACCCACACCTGCTACCTGGGCGAGCGCGGCGCCGCGCACGACTGGGGCCACGGCTGCGGCGCCTGCCCGGCCTGCGAACTGCGCGCGCGCGGCTACGCCCAGTACAAGGCGCGCAAAGCAGCCTGACACGGGGCCGCCCGATGCGCCTGGCCATCCTCACCGACCTGCACGCCAATCGCGAGGCGGTCGAGGCCTGCCTGGCGCACGCCCAGCGCCAGCGCGCCGACCAGTATGCCTTCCTGGGCGACCTGGTGGGCTACGGGGCCAATCCCGGCTGGGTGGTCGATACCGTGATGGACTACGTCGCGCGGGGCGCGCTGGCGATCCAGGGCAACCACGACTACGCCGCCACCCACAGCGAACGCCCCGGCATGCATCCGGAAGCGCTGCACGTGCTGGAATGGACGCGCGCCCAGCTCTCTCCCGAACAGGCCGGCTTCCTGGCCGGCCTGCCGCTGATGCAGCAGCATGGCCACGCGCTGTTCGTGCACGCCAGCGCCTGGCAGCCTGAAAAATGGGAATACGTGACCGGTTCCGCCCAGGCGATGCGCAGCCTGGGCGCGACGTCCTGCCGCCTGGTGTTCTCGGGCCACGTGCACGTGC
This sequence comes from Massilia sp. AB1, assembly GCF_018119385.1. Lineage (NCBI taxonomy): Bacteria > Pseudomonadati > Pseudomonadota > Betaproteobacteria > Burkholderiales > Oxalobacteraceae > Massilia > Massilia sp. AB1. The sequence continues at coordinate 14,287 of NZ_JAGKSG010000017.1, forward strand.
CGGCCCTGTACCGGCTGGCCGACGACGGCCGCCTCGGCACCCTGGTGCCGGAAGCCGGCAGCTGCATCGCGCTGGATCCCCGCTACCGCTATCTGGCGATCGTCGGGGCCGCGGGGCAGCCGCGCGACGCCAACAATGCCGCCTGCTACGCCATCTACGACGACAGTACGCGCGAGCTGTGCTTCTTCCGGGTGCCCTACGACCACGGCGCGGCCGCGCGCCGCGTGATCGCGGCCGGCTTGCCGCTGGTGTTCGCGATGCGGCTGATCGAAGGTATCTAGCAGTAGCGCCGGACCAGCTCCGGCACCGCATCGCGCTCCACCGGAGGGCTGAACAGGAAGCCCTGGTATTCGTCGCAGGCCATGCCGCGCAGGATCGCCAGCTGCCCGGCCGTCTCCACGCCCTCGGCCACCACCTTGAGCTTGAGGCCGCGCGCCAGGTTGACGATCGACAGGGCGATGGCCGCGCTGTCGCCGTCGCGGTCGAGGTCGCGCACGAAGGCGCGGTCCACCTTCAGGCGCGCCACCGGGAAGCGCTTCAGGTAGGCCAGGCTCGAATAGCCGGTGCCGAAGTCGTCGATCGACAGCTCCACGCCCAGGGCGCGGATCTCGTGCATCAGCACGTCCACTTCTTCCTCGCGGCTCATGAGGGCGGTCTCGGTGATCTCCAGCTCCAGGCAGCCGCCGCCGACGCCGTACTCGGCGATGCAGCGGCGGATCGTGTCCAGCAGGGTTTTCTGGTACAGCTGGCGCGGCGACAGGTTCACCGCCACCTTCACCGGGCGTCCCAGCTGCGTGGCCCAGTCGCGCATCCGGCGGCAGGTTTCCTCCAGCGCCCAGGCGCCGATCGGGATGATCAGGCCGGTGCGCTCGGCGATCGGGATGAACTGGGCCGGCGACACCTCGCCCAGTTCGGCGCTGTTCCAGCGCATCAGGGCCTCGAAGCCGACGATCCGTTCGCCGTCGATGGTGACCTTGGGCTGAAACACCAGGCGCAGTTCGCGCCGCTCCAGCGCGCGCCGCAAATGCGCTTCCACGGTCAGGCGCTGGTCCAGGCTGCTGTGCATGCTGGCCGAGAAGAAGTGCACCGCCTCGCCGACCTCCACGCCATGGCCGCTGCAGGCGTTCTGGGCGGCGCGGTACAGTTCGTCGGCGCTGTGGCCGTCCTGGGGGAACATGGCCACGCCCAGCACCGGCTCCAGGTAGAAGTCGCGTCCGTCGAGGGAGAAGGGCGCGGACAGCAGGTCGTGCACCTGCATGGCGAAGCGCTCCACCGCGCCGCGGCTGGCGGCGGCGTCGAGCAGGAAGGCGAATTCGGCGCCGCGAATCCGGGCCACTATACCCGCAACCGCGCCGGCTTCGCCGCAGGCCGCGCGCAGCTGGTCGCCGATGCGGCGCAGCGCGCGGTCGCCGGCGTCGCGTCCCAGCAGGTCGACGATCTCGTGCAGGCGCTGGAACACCAGCACCATGGCGGCCAGGCTGCGTTCGCCCGTGGCCGCGGCGGGCAGGCGCGTCTCGAGCAGGCGCCAGAACTGGCTCTGGTTCGGCAGTCCGGTGAGCACGTCGAATTCGGCCAGGTAGGCCAGGCGCGCCTCGGCCCGTTCGCGCTCGGTGATGTCGGTCAGGACCGTGACCAGCTGCGCGTCGCCCCCTTCGCCAGTGAGGCGGGCGGTGAGCTCGATCACGGTGCGCGCTTCGCCGCCGCCGTCGCGCATGGTGCTGATCGACTCGGCGCTGCTGCCTTGTTCCAGCACCGCCTGGTAGCGCCGTTCGCGCTGCGCGTCCTCGCCGAGCACGGCGCGCTCCTCCATCTCCATCAGGTCTTCCGGGCGCCGTCCGACCAGGCGCCCGAAGGCTTCATTGGCCAGCACGATGCGGCGAGCGCTGTCCAGCACCCAGATCGGGGCGCCGACCGCGTTGATCAGGGAGGCCAGGTAATCGAAGCGGCGCGCCAGCCGCGATTCGCTGGCCGACAGCAGTTCGATCAGGCGGAACTGGCGGCGGGTGTCGCTGCCCACGCGCCAGGCCAGTACCGACAGCACGGCGGACAGCAGCAGGTAGAAGGCCAGCGCCGTCCACAGGCGGCCGTACCAGGATTCGAGCGCGGCCTCGCGGTTCAGGCCCGTGATGATCACCAGCGGGAAGCCTTCCACCGTATCGTAGCCGTACAGGCGGGGGATGCCGTCGAGCGGGCTGAGCGTCTCGATGCTGCCGCGCGGCGCCTGCGGCAAATAGCTCTTGAACAGCGGCGTATCCAGGAAGGAGCGGCCTATCCCTTCCGGAAAGCTCGGGCCCCGGATCAGCATGGTGCCGTCGCGGTGGAACAGGGTGACCGAGCCGCCCGGCCCCAGGTCGATCAGGCGGTAGATCCGTTCGAAGTGGGCGGAGTCCACCTGCGCCACCACGGTGCCGATGTGGCGGCTGGCGTTGTCGAACACATGGCGCGTGAAGTTGATGACCCCGCGGCCGCTCATGCGGTCGACCGCGTGGATGGCGATTTGCGGACTCGGTCCGCCCGGCGGCGGGGCGCTGAGCGCGGGCAGGGCGCGGGCGGCGCTGTGGTCCGCGCGCGAGCTGGCCAGCAGCTTGCCGGAGGCGTCGAAAGCGGCGATGCGCAGCAGGTAGGCATGGGCCGGGCCAGCGCTTTCCTCGGCCAGCAGGGGCGCCAGCGCAGCCGGGTCGCCGCGCCGCACGGCGCTCGCGGCGCGCTGCAGCGCGCTGTCGACGGCTTGCGCGACGCCGGTGGTCTGGGCGGCGAAGATGATGGCGATGTTGCGCAGGTTGGTCTTCTGGTCGCGCAGCGTGTCCTCGTAGCTGGCGTACAGCATCGAGGCCGTGACCATGCCCAGCGCGGCGATGAGCCCGGAGGCGATGATGACCAGCCTGGCCATCGGATAGGGGCGGGTTCGTGATCGTGCTGGATGGTCCGGTGTGTGCATGCCTGTCCGCCGAGTGGTCGATCGACCGGTGTGTCGATTTTACATCGGCGCTTGCTTTGGAGGCACGCGGGATGCCTGGCGGCAGGGGGCGAAAAAAACGGCCGGGATGAACCCGGCCGTGAAGGAGGAGGTAAGCGAGGAAATCGGTGAAGCGATCAGTAAGTCGGTCAGGCGGCGACAGGCTTGGCCAGGCGCGCCTTGCGCGAGCGGCTGGCCAGGTACCAGACCAGGGCGACCGGCAGCAGCAGGGGCAGCAGCAGCGGCGAGATCAGGACCGCCAGCGAGACCGCGCCCAGGCCCAGCGCGCCCAGCAGGATCACGCCGACGCCGGCGAACACCACTGCCAGCACTACGCCGACCACCGTCATCACCAGCAGGCCGAGGAGGGTGCCGCCGCCCGCCAGCAGCATGCCGAGCAGCGCGCCGAAAGGACCGTCGAATTCTTCGCCATCGAGATGGAAGTGCATGCCGGTGTCGAACATGTCCCACAGCAGTACGGCAAACAGGGCGATCAGGATATACGGGGCATACTTTTTCATGGCGGTCCTCTTGAGGTTAGGGCATCGCAGCGGTTTCGGACAGTGCGCTTTGCATGGTTCTACTGTAGGCCCGGGCGCCGCGGCGAACCATCGGTATGCGACAAAATGCATTTTTTGCGGGGCGAGCGGCCAGCCCGCGCGACAGGCCGAGCAGGCGCCGATTTTTCCTTGTAATGCGCAGATTGTTTCCTATACTGACAGCCTGCTCTGTGACAGGGGGATCCTATGTACGCTGAGTTTCATGGAATCCGGGACCACCTGGCTGAACCGCATCCGGTGCTGGCCAACAGCGGTCCCAAAGGCCCGCCATCGGCGCCGCCTACGATACCGCCGATCATCATCAATCCCTTCAATCGGCACACACCGCCACCGGCCGTCGATCCGCGCCCGGTGCCGCCGGGCCCGCCGCTGCGCCCGCCGCGGGGGCCGGACTGGCGTTGCCCGCGCGTTGCACACTAGTTAATATTGTCCGCACGAAAAGGTAGCGAAGCGGGCTAGCTAAGCGGGCTTCTTCATGTGCCCGGTTTCCTCTATGATCTCTGCTTTGGGCTGCGGCCCGCGGAAGGAAACCGAAACATGAACGACGACATCCACGATCACCAATCCGACGACGACGCGCCGGTCCAGGAAGCCCGCCTGTGGCAGGGCAATGGCTGGACCGCGCGCGTCATCAAGAACGAAGACGACGAGGGCTGGGCCGTGGCGATGTACAAGGACGGCGAGCCGGAGCCGGCCCTGGTCGGGCCCTGGACCATGGGGCGCGACAAGAAGAACCCCAAGCCGCTCGATGTGAACGCATTCAACACCCTGATCAAGACGGCCTCGGAAGTCATCCGCCGCCACGAACAGCACCTGCACGCGATCCTGCACAAGAGCACCGTGGTCTCGACCGAACAGGGCGAGCTCAAGGTGACCTTGGACATCGTGCCGGACGACGACGATCCCTACGGCATGCTCGCGGCCACCGACGAGATGGGCGAGCAGGTGGCGAAGGTGCGCGTGCCGGCCAGCTTCAAGCTGACGCCCTCCTCGGCCGAGGCCTGGATCGAGAGCGGCTTCCGCGCCCCGCGCGCATGACTCAATAAATAAGTAAGCAATCCGCCACATCGGCCACGCCGGACCTCCTCCGGCGCGGTGCAAGCTGGTACTATTTCCCCTGGGAATCAACTATTACATGGGGAAGCAATGGAACGTCTTGACCGGCTGGAAGCGGTCCAGTCGATGCTGCTCGAGATCGGGCAACTGTCGACCAGCTGCAGCGACATCGTCGAATTCATCGCCGCGGTGCACCGCGCGCTGGGCCGCATCATGTATGCGGCCAACTTCTACGTGGCCTTGTCGGATCAGGAAGACGGTTCGGTGCGCTTCGTCTATTTCGTCGACGAAGAGGACGAGACGCCGGACGCCTTCGAGCGCATCACCCTGGCCGCGCCCGACGAGTCGCCCACCGCCTGGGTGCTGGTCAACCGCCAGCGCCTGATGATCACGGCCGACGACTTCGCGGCTGCCGAGGCCAAGGGCATCAAGTGGGGACAGGGCAGCGCCGCCGAGCACTGGATGGGTGCGCCCTTGCTGGACCAGCACCACCAGGCGCTGGGCGCCATGGTGATCCAGAGCTACACCGAGGGCATCCGCTACAGCGAGGAAGACCAGGCGCTGTTCACCCAGATCGCCAACCATGTGTCGAACGCCCTCCAGGGCCTGCAGAGCATGGACCGGCTGGAGCGCGCGGTGCAGGAGCGCACCACCGCGCTTGCCGTCGAAGTGGCCGAGCGCCGCCGCGCCGAGCAGGTGCAGCACGCGCTGTACCAGATCGCCAACCTGTCGGCCCAGGCGCTCGACACCGAAATCCTGAGCGCCAGCCTGCACCGCATCATCGGCGAGCTGATGGTGGCGGAAAATTTCCTGATCGGCCTGTATCACCCGGAGACCCAGGAAATCAGCATTCCCTATTTCGTCGACCAGAAGGACGACGAGGCGCCGCTCAAGCGCTTCCCCTTCGGCAAGGCGATGTGTTCCTATGTACTGTCGAGCAAGCAGGCCCAGCTGCACGACACCGGCAGTTTCCGCCGCCTGGTGGCGAGCGGCCTGGTCAAGGAACCGCTGGGCAATACCGACATCGCCAGCTGGATGGGCGCGCCGATGCTGGTCCACGAGCAGCCCTACGGCGTGCTGGTGGTGCAGAGCTACGACCCGTCCATCGTCTATACGAAAGCCGACCTCGACCTGCTGGCCTTCATGGCCAGCCACGTGGCGGTGGCGATCGCGCGCATGCAGGCCGACCGCGCGATCCGCAAGGCCAAGGAGCGCCTGGAAGAGCAGAACGCTGTCCTGGTCGAGGCCCAGGCCGAGCTGGTGCGCCAGGAAAAGCTGGCCTCGCTGGGCCGCCTGGTGGCGGGCGTGGCGCACGAGATCAACACGCCGCTGGGCATCTGCGTGACGGCGACCAGCCACCTGGTGCAGGAGCTCAAGCTCACGCGCGAGGAGCTGGCGGCGGGCGAGATGACCGAGGACAGCCTGAACGCCTTCCTCGACATCGTCGACCAGTCGCTGCGCATCATGACCACCAACACCCAGCGCGCGGCGGCCCTGGTGCGCAGCTTCAAGCAGGTGGCGGTGGACCAGTCCTCGGACGACATCCGCAGCTTCAACCTGAACACCTACCTGAACGAAGTGCTGCTGTCGCTGCAGCCCAAGCTCAAGGGACGGCCGGTCAAGGTCGAGCTGGACTGCCCGAAGGACCTGGTGCTGGACAGCTTCCCGGGCGCGGTGTCGCAGATCCTCACCAACATGGTGGTCAATTCGCTGGTGCACGGCTTCGAGCGCGAGCAGGCGGGAACGATTGCGATCCGCGCGGTGGTGGAGGACGACATGGTGGCCTTCGACTACGCGGACGACGGGATGGGGATGGACCAGGACACGCTGGACAAGCTGTTCGATCCCTTCTTCACCACCAAGCGCGGCGCGGGCGGCAGCGGGCTGGGGGCGCATATTTTGTACAACCTGGTGACGGGGGCGCTCGGTGGCACCGTGCGTGTGGAGAGCGCGCCGGGGAAGGGCTTGCAGTACCACCTGAAGTTCCCGCGTTCGCAGCGCAAGGAAAAGGCTGCGGCCTAAACGTCAGCCCGCTCCTTGTAAACGTCATCCCGGCGAAGGCCGGGACCCAAGTCCGTAGCGCAGCCACTTAGTCAAACGCAGTGGGTCTGCGGGCAAACTTGGGTCCCGGCCTTCGCCGGGATGACGGTTTTGAAGCTGGTGGTGAAAGGTGACGCAGGCGGTTGATTAATCCGCGTCAGGCCAGTTCTTGTTGATCGCGATCGCCTTGTCCATGTTCTTGATGAGCAGGTCGACGTAATACGGATCGAGATGATGCCCCGCCACCTCGCGCAGGTGCTCGGTGACCTTCTCGGCCGGCCAGGCGTCCTTGTAGCAGCGCTTGTGGCTCAGCGCGTCGAACACATCGGCCACGGCCACGATGCGCGCGTACGGGTGGATGTCCGCGCCCTTCAGCCCCTGCGGATAGCCGGTTCCGTCGAATTTCTCGTGGTGCTGGTGCGCGATCACCGCCGCCGCCTTCAGGATCGGACGCGAGGAGCCGTCCAGGATCTGCAGGCCGACCGTCGGGTGCTGGCGCATGATTTCCCATTCTCCCTCGGTCAGGCGGCCCGGCTTGAGCAGCACCGCGTCCGGGGTCGCGATCTTGCCGACGTCGTGCATCGGCGCGGCGTGCATCAGCACCGCCGTCTCTTCGTCCGGCATGCCCGAGGCCTGGGCCAGCAGGTGGCAGACCTGGGACATGCGGCGCACGTGGTTGCCGGCTTCGTTCGAGCGCGATTCGACCACGTCGCCCAGGCGCAGGATCAGCTCGGCCTGGGTATCGGTGATTTCCTGGTTCAGCAGGATGTTGTCGAAGGCGATCGTCACGCCCGAGCAGAATACTTCGAGCAGCTGGGCGTCGATTTCGGAGATCTCTTCCACGCCCTTGAGCACCAGCAGCGACGCCTTGCCGCTGTTGTTCGGGAAGTAGCCGACATAGGTGTCGCCGTGCAGGCGCGAGATGCGGTTGTGGCGTGCGTCGTCGAGCTGGGCCACCAGTTCCGGGCCGATCTCGTCGCCGCCCAGGTCCCCGATCTGGGCCAGCACTTCGTACTGGCTCTCGCCCGTGATCACGCTGGCGCCCTTCAGGCGCAGCAGCATGCTCTGTTCAAGGCGCAGCAGCGCCACCACCTGCTGCAGCAGGCCGTTGGCGAAGTCTTTCAGGCTGCGCTGCTTGAACAGGTGGCTCGAGGCCGCGATCACGCGCTCCAGGCCTTCGCGGTAGCTGTGCTGCACGCGGCGCGCTTCCTCGACCTTCATGATGTCGCGGTAGGCGCGCAGGGCGGCGAAGGTGGTCGTGAACAGCTTGGTGCGATCGAGCTCGGTCTTTTCCTTGTAGTCGTTGATGTCGTAGTCGACGATCACGCGCTCTTCCGGCGCCTGGCCCGGCTGGCCGGTGCGCAGCACGATGCGGGTAAACTGGTTATCCAGCTCCTGGCGCATCCAGCGCGCCACTTCCAGGCCGCTGTCCTCGCGCTCCATCACCACGTCCAGGAACACCAGGGCAATGTCCTTCTCGCGCGCCAGCACCTGCTTCGCCTCTTCCCCGCTGTAGGCATGCACGAAGGACAACGCACGGCCGTCCAGGCGGAAGCGCGACAGGGTCAGCTTGGTGATGTCATGGATATCGGGTTCATCGTCGACCAACAACACTTTCCATGGTGCCAGCTTGGGCGCGGCGGAGGACAGGAAGGACATAAACGTGTTCCGATACCGTGATGATGGAGTTAACGGGGCGCGTGCCTGGGAAAAAGATAGCCGCGAGTCAAGTTGATTGTAGTATGGCTCATGATCATTAACAACAGGCAATATTAAAAGTGTTGGCGAAAGATGTCACATCCGGCATGCATACGAAATAACGGATTCAGCCGCGGCAGGAAAATGCGCCGTCGTAGTGCGCCTTGATGGCAGATGCTAGGCGCCGTAGCGTTTCTGGCAACGCTCGCACCAGAAGCTGCGGCGCTTGGTCTGACCCAGGTTCGCCTTGTGGAAAGGGATCTTGCACCGTGGGCAGGTGCGCTGGGCATGGGCCTGCCAGTGCTGCTTGAGCACGAACTGGCGTTTCCATTCCAGGAAGTCGAAGCTGTATTGACGCGCCTCGTCGACCAGCTGGCGCAGCTTGGCCGGCGCCAGGGCGCCGATGGTGGAGAGGGGATGCAGGCGGATGCGGAACAAGACTTCGTTCTTGATGATGTTGCCCACGCCGGAAAAGATGTCCTGGTCGAGCAGGGCGTCGCAGGCCAGCAGTCCGGGCTGGGCGCGCAGCTTCTTGCGCGCCTTCTTCGGGTCCCACTGGTCGGACATCACGTCCGCGCTGAAATCGTAGGCGGCGTAGGTGTCGCGGTCGATCTCCTTGACCGAGCAGGCATAGAAGTTCAGCTCGCCGCCGTCGCCGGTCGCCAGCGACAGGCGCGCCTGCTTGTCGCGCCGCTCGTCGATGCGGTAGGTGCCGAACAGGAGGAAGTGGATGCGCAAGACCATGGCCGGCGTCTCGATCAGGAGATGCTTGCCCCAGGTGTGGATGGCCAGGATGGGCTGGCCCACCAGGCGCGCCTTGTCGATGGCCCAGGTGTTGCCCTCGGCGCGCACGATCTCCTGCCCGACGAAGCGCGCGGTTTGTTCTTTCAGCAAGTAAAGCGATGGACCTTCCGGCACGGCTGACCTCCCTTGTGCCATCGTATCCGGGCGCGGGAAAATGCCGTGTTCGGAGCCTAACATTTCGATACAAAACTCCGACGAAGACAGACAAGCACAGCCAGGTAAAGGGGCGTATATTTAGTCGTAACATGATCGACACGATCAGTTTCTCAATGAGGTAAATACCATGGATACCCTGATTCGCAACCTGGCCCTGGCGGGCCTGCTCGCGCTGAGTGCGGGCGCCGCATCGGCAGGGGTCACGGTGAAGTACATCGAGCCGGACAAGTTTTCCGACCTGCCGTTCGCGCCCTGGGAGCGCGAGGAAGTGCTGAAGGACCTGAGCGAGCATTTCACCGAGCTGGGCAAGGCCTTGCCGCCCGGCCAGGACCTGCTCCTGGAAGTGACCGACATCGACATGGCCGGCCGCGAGTACCCGAGCTCGCGCGCCGCGCGCGACCTGCGCATCCTGCGCGGCATGGCCGACTGGCCGGTCGTCAAGCTGCGCTACACCCTGAGCGAGAACGGCCAGGTGCTGAAGACGGGCGACGCCAAGATCGCGGACATGAACTACCTGCAGCGCATCAACCGGTGGTCGGACGGCGACCGCCTGCGCTACGAAAAGCGCATGATCGACGAATGGTTCGCCAAGAACATCGCGCCGAAGCGGCGCGGCTGAAGACCGCCGCATCAAAAACAACGGCGCCCCGCGGGGCGCCGTTTTTCATGGAGCGTCCTTGCTCGTCTTTCACTCGCCTTTTTTGACCGCCGTGCGCTTGGGACGCGCCGCTTCAGTGACCGTATAGTCGGCCGGCACCGCGAACAGGCTGGCCGCCGGCTCCTCGCGCTTCAGCTCTTCCAGGCGATACACCATCTCGCCGCTGCGCGGATCGCTGCGCTTGTGGTAGACCAGCATCTGCAGGTCGGGCGAGGTCCAGGTCTCGCTCGAGACCGTGATCGGATTGCGGTTGCCGATCTCGCCGGCCGGGATCTCGTAGCTGCGCTGCTGGCCTTGCGCCTTCACGCCCGAGAAATCGCGCGTACCCAGGTCGCGGCTGGCGGCCTTGGCCGACCACCTGGCGTCGCCGATCGCGCCGGCGATGATCGGACCCAGCTGCACCGACATCTCGCGCGTGGCGCGGGCGGCCTCAAGGCCGGGCTGGGCGATGCGGATGCGCACGTCCTTGTGCTCGCCGTCGCGCTCCACTTCCTTGACGATGAAGCGTCCGCCTTCAGGCAGCTTGCCTTCCTTGCGCAGCTGTTCGATGCGCTCGCGCGCCCGCTCGCCCGCGATCCGGGCGTGCTCGCCCGAGGCGCGGGCCTGGGCGGCGGCGGCGCGCGCCTGCTCCGCCGCGGCGCGGGCGATGTCGCCCGGCGCGCCGACCTTGGTCGCGGTCTTGTTCTTGGGGCGCAGGATGTAGCGCACGCCCTCGACCGGATCGTGGATGGTCACGACGCGCACCTCGCCATTGTCGTCGCGCACTTCGGTGCGGGTGCGGCCGGCGCTGTCGCGGTAATTCATGGTGCTGTTCTTGCGCACGATCTGGTTGCCGTCGGCCAGCTGCTGGACACGCTCGGACACCGCCAGCGCGCTGTAAGGTGCGTTCTTGACCACCCGGCCGCCGTGCAGCGGCAGGATCGCGCCGTGCAGCATCGGCATGGTGTCGAGCACGTGCAGGTCTTCCATGCCGTCCAGGCGGGTGACGATGCGGCGCTCCACGCGCTCCGCGCGCTCGCCGCGTTCGGCATTGGCAGCCTGGTCGAGTTCGGCCTCGCCCATGCCGGCGGCCAGGGCGGGAGCGAACGCGCAGGCCAGCAGTGCTGCAATCAGGATCTTCTTGGTCATCATGGCTTCCTTCGGGTGGGGTGGTTATTCGATATCGGTATCGCTCAGGCGCACCGCCAGCGGGTGGCCGTCGGCCGCCACCAGCATTTCGGCGCGCACCGTGTCGGCGGCATTGGCCGGGTCGACCGGCATGCCCAGCGGCGCCAGGGCGGTGCGGGGCAGCTCGGCTTCGACCACGCGGGCGCCGGGTTCCTGCTCGATCCGTTCGAGCGTATCGAGGGCGATGAAGGCGGCGCCGTTGTCGATCCCGACCAGCGGCGGCGCGCCCACGGTGACGGCGCGGTGCGGCGACAGGGCCAGCAGCATCGCCACCGCGCTCAGGGAGCACAGCGCGCCGGCCGCGCCCCACTGGGGCAGCGACAGCCGCTGGTACCAGTGGCGCTTCTTCGGGAACTGGCGGGCGAAGGCCTGCATCAGTTCCTTCTCGACGCAGCGCGGCGCATCGCGGCCGGCCAGCTCGCCGCGCAGGGCCTCGAAGTGGGGCGCCAGCAGCGGTTCCAGCATGTCCTTGTCGTCGTTCATGTTCATCTCGTGTTCCTTCCTTTCAGGCCGCCGCGTGGGCGGCCGGGTGCAGGGCCTTCAGGCGCCTGGCCAGCGCCGCCCGGCCGCGCGCCAGGCGCGAGCGCACCGTGCCGATGTCGACCTGGCAGATCGCGGCGATCTCCTGGTAGGACAGCTCGTGCAGTTCGTACAGGATGACCGGGTCGCGGTAGTGCGGCGGCAGCAGGGCCAGCGCGCGGCGCACTTGCTCCGCCATTTCGTTGTCCAGCAGGCGCCCGAGCGGCTCCGCCTCCTCGCTGGCCAGTTCCAGCTCGCCTTCGTCCGCACCGTCCTCGCCGGGCTCTGGCAGCGCGCTGTGGCGCCGGCGCGGCGCTTCCCACTTCAGCACCAGGTTGCGCACGACGCCGAACAGGAAGTGCTGCAGCTGCCCGCGCAGCGGGTCGTAGCCGAAGCGCCCCGTCAGCAGGCCCATGAAGGTGTCCTGGACGATATCGGCGGCGGCGTCGCCCGAACCGCAGCGCAGCAGCGCGAAGCGGTAAAGCGGGCCCTGGTGCCGCCGGTACAGCGCCGCGAACGCGCTCGCCGCGCCGGCGTGCATCTGGCGCAGCAATTCAGCATCGGAATGGTCGGTGTGCGTGGTCATGGCGGTCATCTTTACCCGTATTCCGCCGGGGTGGCGGAAAAGTTCCAACTTTTTTCCAAAGAATGAAAAAAATGGAAGGAGAGTAAAGAAGCAGCCCGGGATGCGGGGTGGGACGCCGGAGCACTCCGGCGTCCCAGGAGGAAGGTGTGCGGTCGATCGAGCTCAGTCGATCCAGTTCACCCGGTCGAATTTCGCGCGGAATTCTTCCGGCATGGCCATGACCTCGCTGCTCTTGTAGTTGAAGAACACGAAGCCGGACTTGGCCATGGCGATCAGCTTGCGGTCGCGCGGGCGGGTGATGCGGAAGGTGATGTCGCCGCCGTATTTATTGAAGTCCATGACGCCGACTTCGAACAGCAGCTCGTCGCGGGCATGGGCTTCGGCGCGGTAGGTGGTGGCGAGGTCGGTGACGATGATGCCGGTTCCGTCGCGTTCGGTCTCGGGTACGCCGAATTCGAACAGGAAGCGCGCCCGGGCCTCGGAGATCATCGAGATCATCGAGTCGTTGCCGAGGTGGTTGGCGGCGTTGATGTCGGTGACCCTCACGGTCAGCGGCGTCGAATAATAGAACTGGTCTTCGGGGAAGTTGAGTTGTAAGCGTGCCATTTCTTCATTCTAAACTTACTGGGTGCCATTCCGCCCAATTTTATGGATGGTTCCGGAGGCCGCCACCAGGTAAAGTTCCCCTTCCGCGTCCTGGCCGAAGGAGACGACCCGTCCGATATCGGGAAGATTCCAGTCGCGCTGCTCGACGATGCCGGCGCCGGTCGCGCTAAAGCTCTTCAGGAAGCCGGTGCAGAAATCGGAATAGAAATAGCGTCCGGCCAGCTCGGGCAGGGCGCGTCCGCGGTAGACGAAGCCGCCGGTGATCGAGCAGCCGTTGGCGTCGTTGCTGCCGTGGTCGTATTCGAAGGCGGGCAGGGTGAGGCCGGCCTGGTTGCAGCTGGCCGTGTTGTAGCACAGCGTGCCCTCCATGACGTTCCAGCCATAGTTCTGTCCGCCCTGGCGGTTGTCGGCGATGTTGACTTCCTCGCGCCGGTCCTGGCCCACATCGCTCAGGTAGAGCTGGTTGCCGTCGAATGCGTAGCGCCAGGGATTGCGCAGGCCGTAGGCCCAGATCTCGGGGCGCCGGCCGCTCATGTTGACAAAGGGATTGCTGCCCGGGATCGCATAGCTTTCTGCGGGAACCGAAAGGGAGACATCGATGCGCAGCAGCTTGCCCAGCAGCGAGTTCAGGTTCTGGGCATTGCCCTGCGGGTCGCCCGCGCCGCCGCCGTCGCCTGTTCCCACATACAGGTAGCCATCCGGGCCGAAGCTCACCAGGCCGCCGAAATGATTGGTGAAGGTAGGATGCGGAATGCTGATGATCTCCAGGCCTGAAGTGGGATCGGCGATGTTGGCGCTGGCGCCGGTGGTAAAGCGCTCGACGACGATATTGCGCTGCGGGTCGGTGTAATACAGGTAGACGTAGCCATTGCGCGCGTACTGCGGGTCGAAGGCCAGCGATAGCAGGCCGCCTTCGCCCTCGGTGAGCACGCGTGCGCTGATGTCGAGGAAGGGCGTGCTCAGCACCGCGCCGTTCTGGATGATGCGCACCCGTCCCGCACGCTCGGTGACGAACAGGCGCGTGTCGCCCGGCGGCGCGCTCAGCCAGGTGGGGTTGTCGAGGTTGGTGGCGACGGTGGACAGGGCGAGCGTGAGCGCGGGACTGCCGTAGGCCACCGTCGCATTGGCGGTGGCGCCCGCGCTCACCACCGCGCTCTGCGACGCGGGCGAAGGCGTGTAGGTGGTGTTGCCGCTGGTGACGGCCGTGGCGGCCACGTTGTAGCTGCCGGGCGCCAGTCCGGTCAGGGTTTGAGTCTGGGTCAGGTCTTGGAGGTAATTATTGGGACCGGTGACGCGCATGGCGGCATTCACCCCGGATGGCAGCCCGGTCGCCGTGACCGTCAGCGAGCCCGTGGTGGCGGAGGGCGGCGTCACCGGCCCGGGCGTGCCCGCACTGCCGCCGCCACCACCGCAGGCGCCCAGCGTCGCCAGGCACAGGACGAGGAAGGGCGCCGACAAGCGCGGCAACAACAGCAGCATCCACTTGCGCATGTGTTCGAGCAGCATGTCCGCCTCCGTTGCCGAAGAATTCGCTGACACCATTGTGCCAGCGAACGCCGGCCGCCGCCGCGCACACGGCGAAGCGTGCGAACAGTGTAGCGGGATTGGCCTGGCCTTCCGTTTGACGCAGGTCGAGCGGGCAGCCGGCACTAAACACTGGCTGCGCGCTCAGCGGGTCAGGCGGTAGATCAGCAGGGCGGTGCGGATCGCGGCGCGCTCGATCGAGGCCAGCTCGACCCGCTCGGCCGGCGAGTGGGCGCCGGCGCCGCTCGCGCCCAGTCCGTCCAGGCTGTCCACATAGGGTGCGACGAACTGGATGTCGCCCGCGCCGCGCGCGGTGGCGGGCAGGGCGGTGATCGTGCCCAAGCCGGCATCGCTGCTGGCTTGCGAATAGACATCCAGCAGCTTCAGGTTGCCAGGCGTGACGGCCATCGGCGGATAGGAATCGCGGAAGCTGATGCTGGCGCTGGCGCCCGGCAGGCTTTGCGCGACGATCTCGCGCATCCTGGCTTGGGCGCGGTCGCGCTGGGCGTAGTCGAGGTAGCGCAGGTCGCTCTTCACGGTGACGGTGTTGGCGATCACATTGGTCTTGCCGGCCGCCGTGCCGCCCGCCTTGCCTTCGTAGTAGGCGACATCCGTGCCGCCCAGGATCACGCCCGGATTGAAAGTCAGGCCCGGTTCCACCACCTGCCGGCGGAAGCCGTCCAGGATGCGCGCCGCCTCGTACACGGCGCCGTAGCCGCCGGGGCCGAACACGCCCTGCGAGTGCCCCTGGCGCGCCTTGACCTCGAGGTCGAAGGAGGCGGTGGCGCGGCGCCCGACGGTGGCGGTGGCCTGGCCCTGGTCGATGACCGCGCCTTCGAAGGCGAGGGCGATGTCGCTGCGCTTGGCCAGTTCGATCATGTCGCGGCGCGACACCGAGCGCGGCTCGCCCGCGTCTTCCTCGTCGCCGGTGAACATCACGGTGATGCGGGTGTTGCCGAGCACGCCCGCGCGGTGCAGGGCGCGCAGGGCCGCCACCACCACCACATTGCCGCCCTTCATGTCGCCGACGCCCTGGCCGCGCGCATATTCTCCACCCGCGCCATCGCGTTCCCACAGCGGACCGGGCGCATCCGGTTCGAACACGGTGTCCAGGTGGCCGAGCAAGAGCAGGCGCTTGCCCTGCTTGCCTTCGCTGAGCGCTACCAGGTGGCCGGCGCGCCGCATGCCGGCCGGCATGTCGAGCCAGGCGGTGCGCATGCCGATCTGTTCGAACTCCTTCGCGAACACCTCTCCCACGGCGCGCACGCCGGCCACGTTCATGGTGCCGCTGTTGATGCGCGCGCTGCGTTCGAGCAGATCGATCGCGTCGCCGGACCAGGCGCGCACTTCGGCGACGATGCGCTGTTCGGTGGGATTCAGTTCCGCCGCATGGACCGGTGCGGCGAAGGCGGCGGCGAGCGCCAGCGTCAATACGAGCTTGCCTTGCATATCGCTTCCTGGTGAGATAAGGATATGCAACTTTACTATGAACAAGTCGTGTCCGAGGCTAGGGTAAAGCCGGCTCGCGTGTGCGGGTCTTGCTGACGACGCCGGACGGGTCGAGCAGGATCACGAATTCGGCGTAGCGTCCGCCGCCAGCGGGCGACTGGTAGACCCAGGCCTCGTAGCCGCTGTCGAAGCGCACGCTCCGGGTGGCGCCGAAAGTGGCGATCAGTTCGGCCTTGGTGGTGCGCCCCGGCACCACGCCCTGGCTCAGGCGTTCGAGCGGCGCCTGGGTGCCGGGCGGCACGGGCTGGCTGGCGCAGGCGGCCAGCAGCAGTGCACACAGCAAGGGAAGGGCCTTCATGGCGCCTCCTGCGGCGGGGCGGTCATGTACTCGAACTCGACCAGGGTGTCGTCGGGCCAGGAACGGTCCCAGATCGGCACGTAATAAGTGCGGTCAAGCATCACCTGGCAATCGCAGTATTCGAGCTCGGCCGGCGTCTGTTCGCCGCCGGCGTAGAGCATGCGGAAGGGCAGGGTTTCCACGCGCTCGCCGGCGCGCAGGGTCACGGCGAACACGGGCCGCTCGGTGAAGAACAGGTAGTTGCCGTCCGGGCTGTTGCACACCCCCTCGGGCGTGTCGAGGACATTCGAGATCCAGCCGAACAGGGGGGAACTGTTCGAGACCAGGCCCGCTTCCTTGCCGACCAGGCATTCGAGGCGCAGGTCGCCCAGGCGGCGCTTGCCCGCCGGGACGCCGGGCGACTGGATCAGGGCGCGCCAGGTCATGCTGGTGGTCTTGCGGTTGGCGAGCACGGCCGCGTCTTCGCGCAGGGCGGTGTCGTTGCGCGGCAAGACGAAGCTATTGTCTTCGCCCACCGGCACCGGGATGCTGACGCTGTCGCCGGCGATGCGCAGGGTGATGCCGCGCATGTCCACGGTACGCGAGCGCGGCAGCAGCTGGAAACGCAGGCTGGCGCCAGGCGCCAGCGCATGCTCGCGCTCGAAGCGCTCCATGCCGCGGATCATTTTTTTATAAGATTTGTCGACCGGATCGCGGGTCGACCTGACGGTGACGGTGCTGGGCTGTTGCGCCGCAAGCGCAAAGCCGACGGGACCGGCCAGGACGGCCAGTCCCAGGAGAACGACGCGGAGCAGGTTCCGCGCCATGCTGCTTACCAGTAGCGGACCCGGCCAGTGTCCATGTGGACGAACTGGGAGTCGGGATAGTAGCCGACGCCGCCGCCCTTCAGGGACATCGCGGCCTTGTGCACCATCTTGAGGTCCTTGCCCGGCAGGCGGATATCGATCGCCTTGCCGTCCATGTGCATGCTGTGCTTGGCCACGCCGTTGCTGTTGGCGTGCAGCTTGGCGTTCGATTCCGGCGAGCGGTAGCCCGAAATGATGTGCAGCTCCTTGTTGTTGTTGCCGAGCTTGCCATTCACTTCGTCGAGCAGCAGCAGCAACTGCGGATCCATCTCGGCGACCTTGTTGTTGCGGTGGTCGCGCAAGACCTTGTTGAGGTCCTTCAGCCCGTCCGGAATGAACTGGCCTTCGGCCCAGAACACGGTGCGCACCGATTCGCCGGTGTGCGTGTTATACAGGCGCAGTGTACGTTCGCCGGGGGCGGCTTGTGCCGTTTTGGCAAGTGCTGGGATGCTGAGGGTGGGCGCTGCGAGGAGGATGGAACTTTTGAGGAAGGCTCGGCGTTGCATCATCGGAGTCGGTCCTTGTGGTGGTTCGCTGAAGAAGTCCATCATACGCCGGTTGTGCTGAACGTGCAGATAAAATGAAGCAAAATGCGGCAAATAGGCTACGATATTAATGCTTTTAACAACTTTTCGGGAGATCCGCATGCCGAGTATTGAACGATTCCCAACATGGCGGGCCGTGCTGGCCGCTACCTTGCTGGCGGGCAGTACACACAGCGCCTTCGCCCAGGTCGAACCGGTCGACCAGCCGCCTGCCGCCAGGGGCTGGAAGATGGAGACCGTGGCCGAGGATCTCCCGCAACCCTGGGGCATGGCCTGGCTGCCCGACGGCCGCATCCTGGTCACCGGCAAGCAGGGCACGCTGCACCTGCTGAGCGGCAAGCAGCGCCAGGCGATCCCCATCGAAGGCCTGCCGCAGTTGTTCACGGGCGGCCAGGGCGGCCTGCTCGACATCGCGCTGCATCCCGCCGACAAGGCCAACCAGCGCGTCTACCTGACCATGGCCAGCGGCACCGCCGATGAGAACCGGACCGTGCTGGTGCAGGGCATCTTCGACGGCAAGCGCGTGCACGGCGTAAGGACCCTGTTCAGCGTGACGCCCGCCAAGAGCGGCGGCCAGCACTTCGGCTCGCGCCTGGCCTGGATGAAGGACGGCAGCTTGTTGATGAGCATCGGCGACGGCGGCAATCCGCCCCAGCGCGTGGGCAACATGCTGGCGCGCGAGCAGGCCCAGAACCTGGGCAGCCACCACGGTTCCATCCTGCGCCTGACCACCGAGGGCAAGCCGGCGCCCGGCAATCCGCTTGCAAGCAAGCAGGGCGCGCTGCCCGAGATCTGGAGCTATGGCCACCGCAATATCCAGGGCCTGGCGGTCGATCCGGTCTCGGGCCGGGTCTGGGCCAGCGAGCACGGCCCGCGCGGCGGCGACGAGATCAACCTGGTCGAAGGCGGCAAGAACTACGGCTGGCCGCTGCAGAGCTATGGCGCGGACTACAAGACGCGCGAACCGGTCGGCATGAAGGTGGTGCCGGGCATGGTGCAGCCGCTGGTGGTCTGGGTGCCGTCGCCCGCGCCCTCGGGCCTGGTGGTGTATACCGGCAAGGCCTTCCCGCAATGGCAGGGCAGCCTGTTCAGCGGCAGCCTGGCGGGCGAGGACATCCGCCGCGTGGCGCTCGATGCGGATGGCAAGCCGATCCGGCAGGAAAAGCTGGATATCGGCAAGCGCGTGCGCGACGTGCGCCAGGGGCCGGACGGCTACCTGTATGCGCTGACCGACGAAGCCAGCGGCAAGCTGCTGCGCATCGTTCCCCGATAAACGTCCTGCCGGTGGATGCCGGGCGCATGGAGTTCCGCTCCATGCGCTTTTTTCTTTGTTGCCAGACTGAAAACTGCCTAGAATGCCGAAGCCGCGCGTAAAGCGCAGGTCTTCCCTTTCTCGTCCTTCCCATTGGAGGAGCAGTATGGCAGTCACCGTTCGTCGCAGTATCCGCCTGGCCGCAGCGCTCGCGCTGGCCCTGGGCGGCAGCTCCCTGCAGGCCGCGCCGGCCAAGCCGGCCCCGGCCCCAGACATCCCGATCCCGAACATCCCCTACACCAAGTTCACGCTCAAGAACGGGCTGACGGTGCTGGTGCACGAAGACCACAAGACCCCGGTGGTGGCGATCAACACCTGGTACCACGTGGGCTCGAAGAACGAGAAGCCCGGCAAGACCGGCTTCGCGCACCTGTTCGAGCACCTGATGTTCAGCGGCAGCGACAACTTCAACAAGACCTACCTGAACGCGATGGAGCGCATCGGGGCGACCGACCTGAACGGCACCACCAACACCGACCGCACTAACTACTTCCAAAACGTGCCGACCTCGATGCTGGACTATGCGTTGTTCGCCGAGAGCGACCGCATGGGCCACCTGCTGGGCACCGTGGACCAGCAGAAGCTCGACCTGCAGCGCGGCGTGGTCCAGAACGAGAAGCGCCAGCGCGAGAACCAGCCCTACGGCATCGCCTACGAGCTGCTGGTGACCAACACCTACCCGGCCGGCCACCCGTATTCCTGGACCGTGATCGGCAAGATGGAAGACCTGGACGCGGCCTCGATGACGGACGTGCGCGACTGGTTCAAGACCAACTACGGTCCCAACAACACCGTGCTGGTGCTGTCGGGCGACATCACGCCCGAGGAGGCGCGCCGCAAGGTGGAGCAGTACTACGGCGCCATCCCGCCGGGCCCGCCGCTGGCCAAGCATGAAACCTGGGTGGCCAAGCGCACCGGCACCCACCGCACGGTGGCCCAGGACCGCGTGCCGCAGTCGCGCATCTACCGCACCTGGAATGTGCCGGCCGCGCACACCCCGGAAGAAGTCCAGCTCGACCTGGGCGCCCACATCCTGGGCGGCGGCAAGACCTCGCGCCTGTACAAGCGCCTGGTCTACAAGGACCAGCTGGCCACCAGCGCCAGCGCCAGCGACTCCACCTCCGAGATCGGCGGCCAGTTCGACGTGACGCTCACCGCCAGGCCGGGCGCCGACGTCAGGAAGATGGAGCAGGCGGCCGACGAGGAACTGCGCGCGCTGCTGAAGAACGGCCCCACGGCGGAAGAACTGCGCCTGGCCAAGACCTCGATCCTGGCCCACTACACGCGCATGATCGAGCGCGTCGGCGGCTTCGGCGGCAAGAGCGACCTGCTGGCCTCGTGCGAGACCTATACCGGCAATCCGGACTGCTACAAGGTCTACCTGCAGCGCATCAAGGACGCCACCCCGGCCTCGGTCCAGAAGGCCATGAACGACTGGCTGAGCGACGGCGACTTCGTCCTGCAGATCGACCCTTACCCGACCACCCTGGTGGCCACGCCGTCGACCCTGGACCGCAGCAAGGAGCCGGCGCTGGGCAAGCCGATGTCGCTCAAGCTGCCCGCCATGCAGAAGACCACCCTGTCGAATGGCCTGAAAGTGGTGCTGGCCGAGCGCCATGAGGCGCCGGTGGTGAACCTGCAGCTGCTGGTCGACAGCGGCTACGCCTCGGACGCCAAGGACATGCCGGGCGTGGCCAGCCTGGCCCTGCGCATGCTGGAAGAAGGCACCCCGACCCGCCAGTCGCTGAAGATCAGCGAGGAGCTGGAAAGCCTGGGCGCCACCTTCAATACCGGCACCAACCTGGACGGCGCCACCGTCAGCATGAACACGCTCAAGGCCACCATGCCGCGGGCGCTGGACCTGTACGCCGACCTGGTCCTGCATCCGGCCTTCCCGCAGAACGAGTTCGCACGCCTGCAGCAGGACCGCCTGGCCGCGATCGCGCGCGAGAAATCGGTGCCCCAGCTGACCGCGATGCGGGTGCTGCCTGGCCTCTTGTACGGCAAGGACCACGTCTACGCCCACCCGCTCACCGGCAGCGGCACCGAGGCAGCGGTCAAGCGCATGACCCGCGCCGACCTGGCGAAGTACCACGCCACCTGGTTCAAGCCGAACAACGCCACCCTGCTGGTGGTGGGCGACACCAACCTGGCCGAGATCAAGCCGCTGCTCGAGAAGGCCTTCGCTTCATGGAAGCCGGGCGAGGTGCCGAAGAAGGTCATCGCGCCGGTCCAGGCGCCGGCCAAGAGCCTGGTCTACCTGGTCGACCGCCCGGGCGCGCTGCAGAGCGTGATCGTCGGCGCCCAGCTGGCCCCGCCGCGCAACAGCCCCGAGGCAGTTCCGCTGGAGATGGTCAATGACGTGTTCGGCGGCACCTTCAGCTCGCGCATCAACATGAACCTGCGCGAAGACAAGCACTGGTCGTATGGCGTGCGCAGCTCGCTGCATCCGGCCATCGGCCAGCGTCCCTTCATGAGCGTCTCGCCGGTGCAGACCGACAAGACCCAGGACGCGCTGAAGGAGCTGGTGCGCGAGTACCGCGACATCGCCGGCGGCAAGCCGATCGGCGCCGCGGAACTGAAGGATGCGCTGGACAACAACACGCTGGGCCTGCCGGGCCGCTTCGAGACCGCAGGCCAGCTGGCCGGCGCTTACTCGACCATCCTGCAGTATGGCTTGCCGGAGGACTACTACAACACCTTCACCGAGAAGGCGCTGTCCCTGACCCCGGCCCAGGCCAATAACCTGGCCGCGCGCAGCTTCACGCCGGACCACCTGGTGTGGGTGGTGGTCGGCGACATGAGCAAGGTCGAATCCGGCATCCGCGCCCTGAACCTGGGTGAAGTGCGCAAGATCGATGCGGACGGCAACCCGGTGCAGTAAAGCGAACCGCCCTTACCGGTCGAGCGACTGGAACAGGGCGGTGGCCACGGCGGCCATGTCGTCCTGCGCCATGTCCGCGTTGTTCAGCAAGACCACGGCCCGGCCATCCGCCGGGTCGTAGGCGACCAGGCTCTTGTAGCCGCCGAAGGCGCCCGCTTCCCATGCCAGGGAACGGGCGCCTTTGTCCGTCGCGAGGGGACGCACCCGTCCGCCCAGGGCGTAGTGTTCCGCCGCGTCGTGCACGGTCGACAGGGCGCGCAGGCTGCTCTCCGACAGCAGCTTGTTGCGGTAGACGGCGTCCATCAGGTCGACCAGGTCGCGCGCGGTGCTGTAGACGGTGCCGTTGGCGGCCAGCATGGGCGCGGCGGGCGGCGACTTGCGCTTGCCGTCGGCGCCGTAGCCGACCGCCATGCCGACGCTGTCCTCGTAGCCGGTCGCGGCGAAGCTGGTGTCGCGCACGCCGGCAGGGGCGAATACCTGTTCCTCCACCACTTCCGTGAACGGTTTCTTCATCGCGCGCTCGACCACCGCCGCCGCCAGCAGGTAATTGGTGCCCGAGTACTCGAAGCGCTCGCCCGGCGCGAAGCCCGGCGCGCCCGCGCCGAAACGCAGCGCGGCCTGCACCGGGCCGATCTCCAGGCCCTCGACCTTGCTGTCCTTGCGCATCGCCTCGGACAAGCCGTTCGGGATGCCGCTGCGGTGCGAGAGCAGCTGGCGCAGCGTCACCGCGCCGTTCGGCGCCGGCAGTTCCGGCAGGTGGCGGGCGATCGGCGCATCCAGCTCCAGCTTGCCCAGCTCGGCCAGGCGCAGCACGGTGACGGCGGTGATCCACTTGGTGGAGGAGCCGATCATGAAGCGCGTGTCCCTGGTGTTGGCCTGCGCTTCTTCGCGCAGGGCCTGGCCGCGCGCGCTGACGACCAGGGGCGAGGCCGCGTCCTTGCGCACGGCGGCCACGCCGCTGTAGCTGGCGGGCAGGTGCCGGTCGATCAGGGGCTGCGTCGTGGCGGTGGCGAGCAAGGTGCAGCCGGACAGCAGGCCGAGCGTGGCGGAGAGCAGCAGGGAGGCAAACAGGCGAGGATGGAAAACGCGCATCATGGCTCCAGGTTGGTAGGCAAAACCGCATTGTAGGACGGCGCGCGCAAAGCCGGCGCGTGCGCCCCCGGCATCCGGATTGGTGAATACTGCCGGCAGGAGGCTACCATGGACGAACACGCATTCGACCCGGCGCGCACCGCCCTGGTCCTGATCGACTTGCAAAACAGCAACGTCAGCCGCCAGCTGGCGCCCTACAGCGCCGAGCAGACGGTCGGCAACTGCGTCCTGCTGGCCCAGGAAATGCGCGGGCGCGGCGCAATGGTCATTTATGTGCACGTGCTGGTCAACGAGCTGCCGGCGCCGCTTGCCGACATGCCGATGCGTCCGCCGGGGGCGCCGGCGGCGCCGCCGGACGCCTCGCGCCTGGCGCCCACGTCCGGGATCGAGGCCCAGGACACCGTAATCACCAAGCGCCAGTGGGGCGCCTTCTACGGGACCGAACTCGACCAGCTGCTGCGGCGGCGCGGCATCAGCACCCTGGTGCTGGGCGGCATCGCTACGAATTTCGGCGTGGAATCGACGGCGCGCGCGGCCTTCGACCGCGGCTATGCGCTGGTGTTCGCGGAGGACGCGATGAGCAGCTTCGAGGCCGAGGCCCACGCTTTCGCCTGCCGCACGATCTTCCCGCGCATGGGCAGGGTGCGCTCGACGCGCACCCTGATCGACATGCTGCAGGCGGGGACGGGCGACGCCTAGCCCGCGCGCTGGAGCTCCGCCGTGATCTCGTAGGAGCGCAGGCGCGCCGCGTGGTCGAAGATCTGCGAGGTGATCATCAGCTCGTCCGGGCGGGTGCGCGCGATGAAGGCCTGCAGCTGTTCCTTCACCGAGGCCGGCGAACCGATGGCCGAGCAGGACAGCACGCTGTCGAGCATCATGCGTTCAGGCAAGTCCAGGCTCTCGTAGTAGCCGGCCTTGGGCGGCTTGAGCCGGCCCGGACGGCCGCTGCGCAGGTTCACGAAGGCCTGCTGCATCGAGGTCGCCAGCAGCTGGGCTTCGGCATCGCTGTCGGCGGCGAACACGTTGAAGCCAAGCATCACATAGGGCCGGGCCAGCTTGGCCGAGGGGCGGAAGTTGGCCCGGTACAGCTCGATCGCCTGCATCATCATTTGCGGGGCAAAATGCGAGGCGAAGGCGTAGGGCAGGCCGAGCTGGGCGGCAAGCTGGGCCCCGAACAGGCTCGAACCGAGGATCCACAGCGGCACGTCCAGGCCTTCGCCGGGCACCGCGCGCACCGGGCCGCGGGTCGAGCCGGCGAAATAATCCATCAGCTCCACCACGTCCTGCGGGAACTCGTCGGCATCCGAGGCCAGGTTGCGGCGCAGGGCGCGCGCGGTCACGTGGTCCGAGCCGGGCGCGCGGCCCAGGCCCAGGTCGATGCGTCCCGGGAACAGCGCCTCGAGCGTGCCGAACTGCTCGGCGATCACCAGCGGCGAATGGTTGGGCAGCATGATGCCGCCCGCGCCGACCCGGATGCGTTCGGTGCCGGCCGCCACATGGCCGATCAGCACCGCGGTGGCGGCGCTGGCGATGCCCGGCATGCCATGATGTTCCGCCAGCCAGAAGCGCTGGTAGCCCCAGCGTTCGCCATGCTGGGCGAGGTCGAGGGAGCGGTGGAAGGAGGTGGCCGCATCGCTGCCTTCGGCGATGGGCGACAGGTCGAGGATCGAGAAAGGAATCATGGGGGCATGATACGCCGATGCACATTTTCGCGTGCGCGCTGGTCCGTTTTCGCAGGGCGGCCTTGCCGGGGCGTAAAGATTGACCCTCGCCAGGCCCATCCTTATGATGGCTGGGTAATGACGCCGGGCAATCTGCCCTCGTCCTGGACCTGCCCGCGAGCCTGCCATGTTCCGATTTCCGCGCCCAACCATCCTTGCCGCGCTCTTTGCCGCGCTCTTTGCTGCGCTCTGCGCCGCAGGCTGCGCCACCACGCCTGCAGGGAACCCGTCCGCCATGCTGGCCGAACAGCGTTTTGACGGGGGCCGCCTGGCGGCCATCGACCGCGCCGTGAACGAGGCGGTGGCGGCGCGCAAGCTGCCGGGCGCGGTGTTCCGCCTCGAGCGCGAGGGCGCCGTCTACGAACGCGGCTACGGCAAGACCAGCTACGAGGCGGACGCCGTGCCGGTCACGCCCGACACCATCTTCGACGCCGCCTCGCTGACCAAGGTGCTCGTCACGGCGCCCGCGGTGCTGATGCTGGCCGAGGAGGGCCGCATCGCGCTCGACGCACCCCTGGTGCGCTATTTCCCGGAGTGCGCCGGCGGCGGCAAGGATGCGATCACCGTGCGCCACCTGCTGAGCCATACCTCGGGCCTGGCCTCGGGACTGCCGGCCAAGCCCGGCTGGCGCGGCGACGACAGCGCCCACGCGCTCGCCTGCGCCCAGCAGACCACCCATCCGCCGGGAAGCTTCTTCCGCTACTCGGACATCAATTACGTGCTGCTGGGCCAGCTGGTGCGGCGCGTGTCCGGCATGCCGCTGCACGAGTTCGCGCAGCGCCGCATCTTCACGCCCTTGGGCATGAGCGACACCGGCTATTTGCCGCTGGCGCGCGTGTCCGCGGCGGCGATCGCGCCGACCCAGAAGGGCGGTCCCGAGGGCTTGCATGGCGATCTCGCGCCGGGCCGGCTGCTGCAGGGCGTGGTGCACGACCCGACCGTGCGCCGCATGGGCGGCGTGGCCGGCTCGGCCGGGGTGTTCTCGACCGCGCGCGACATCGCGCGCTTCGCCCGCATGCTGCTGAACGGCGGCGAGCTGGACGGCGTGCGCGTGCTCGGCAAGGACAGCGTGCGCCTGCTGACCACGGCGCAGACGCCGCCCGGCATCGACGCGCTGCGCGGGCTGGGCATGGACATCGATTCGCCCTACGCCAAGCGTCCGCGCGGCAATGTATATCCGATCGGCAGCTACGGCCACACCGGCTTCACCGGCTGCATCCTGTGGATCGATCCTGTGTCGCGCAGCTTCTACGTGTTCCTGTCGAACCGCGTCTACCCTGACGACAAGAGCAATATCCTGCACCTGTACACCGAGCTCGGCACGCTGGCGGCGCAGGCCTCCGCCGGCCCCGCTTTGCGGTAACAGACAGTCATTGCCATTCGGCTACCGTGCGCTCCTTTTGAGTCGGCCTCACTAAACTCGGCCCCACTGCGATATCTCATTGATATTGCTGAGATTTTTTGAGCCCCGGAAAATATTAGGAGATCGACATGAAAATGAATAAGCTTCTGAAAGGCCTGCTGGGCGCATCCGTCGCCGCCGCCATGTTCGGCGCCACCGCCGTCCAGGCGCAATCGACCGCCACGACCGGCCAGACCACGGCGACCGGCTCCCAGAGCACGGGTTCCCAAAGCGGCAGCAGCATGAACGACCAGAGCAGCGGCAGCTCGTCCGCGAGCGCCACCGGCAGCTCGCAGGGCCAGGACCGGATGGACAAGAAAGACAAGAAGCACAAGAAGCACATGAAGAGCGGCGCCCACAGCGGCCATGACACCAGCGGCTCGTCCAGCACCTCGGGCACCACCAGCGGCGCCAGCGACATGGGCAGCACCAGCGGTTCCAGCAGCACCGGCACGACCAGCGGCTACAGCGGTTCGAGCGGCATGAGCGGCAGCAGCTCGGGCGTCGAGGCCGGCCGTACCGCGACCGGCAATTCCAGCGAGCCGGAAACCCGTTCCAGCGGTTCGATGGGGACCAGTGGTTCCAGCGGATCGAGCGGCTCCAGCGGCTCGATGGGTACCGGCACGGGCACGACCAGCGGTTCGATGGGCACCGGCACTAGCGGTTCGATGGGGACGGGTACCAGCGGCTCGAGCGGCACCGGCGCGACCGGCACCAGCAGCGGCTCGATGGGCACCGGCGCAACCGGCACTGGCTCTAGCGGCACCGGTACTGGCACCACCGGCACCGGTACTGGCACCACCGGCACCGGTACCACCACCCCAACCACCGGCACCACCGGCCGCGGCTACTGATTCAGGCGCGTTCCCAGGCAGGACCACGGCGGCTGCGGCCGCCGTCGTGACACCGGGCCCCAGCCCGGCGTCGTCGTTTACGGCAGGTTCAGGCGGCGACCTCGCGGACCAGCAGCCGCGCAGGCTGGGTGCGTAGCGTCGCGCCCGCGTCCTGTGTTTCGAGACGGAAGCCCCCGACCAAGCTGGCGAGGGCTTGGGCCTGCTCGTGCAAGGCATCCGATGCGGCTGCCGCTTCCTCCACTAGCGCAGCGTTCTGCTGGGTCGCCTGGTCCATCTGCGCCACAGCCTGGCTGACCTGCCCGATGCCGGCGGATTGTTCGCTGCTGGCGGCGGCGATCTCGGCCATGATGCCGGCCACGCGCCCGATGCTGCCGACGATCTCGTCCATCGTGGTTCCGGCTTCGCGCACCAGGCGGCTGCCTTCCTCGACCCTGCCGGCCGAATCGCCGATCAGGATCTTGATCTCCTTGGCGGCACCCGCCGAGCGCTGGGCCAGCGCGCGCACTTCCGAAGCGACGACGGCGAAGCCGCGTCCCTGTTCGCCGGCGCGCGCCGCCTCGACGGCGGCGTTCAGCGCCAGGATATTGGTTTGGAAGGCAATGCCGTCGATAACCGAGACGATGTCGTTGATGCGCTGCGAGGCGGCGCTGATATCGTCCATGGTGGCGACCACTTTCTCCACGGTGGAGCCGCCGCGTGCGGCAATGGCCGAGGCGTCCAGCGCCAGCGTGTTGGCGCGGTTGGCATGCTCGGCGTTCTGCTTCACGGTCGCGGTCAGTTCTTCCATCGAGGACGCGGTTTCTTCCAGCGCGCTGGCCTGCTGTTCGGTGCGCGCAGACAATTCGAGGTTGCCGCCGGCAATCTGGTGCGCGGCGCTGGCGATGGTATCCGTGCCGTGGCGCACCTGGCCGACGATGCCGCGCAAGTGAGCGTTCATGTCTTTGAGCGCCTGCATCAGCCGCCCGGTCTCGTTGTCCGAGGACACAGCGATTTCGCTGCCCAGGTCGCCTTGCGCGACGGTCCTGGCGACACGCAGCGCTTCCCGCAGCGGCACGGTGATGGCGCGTGCGATCAGCCAGGCGAAGGCGGCGCCGGTGCACAGCGCCGCCGCCGTCAGCGCCAACTGCACCTGGCGGCTGGTCGCGAAGCCGTCGTCGATGGCGGCGGCCTGCGCGGCCACTACCCGTTTCTGGTGCTCGACGAGCGCGTCCAGGCTGCCGACGTACTCGTTCACGCGCGGCAGCATGTCGGTCTCGAAGAAGCTCGCTGCTGCTTCCAGCTCGCCGCCGGCCTTCTGCTTGAAGGCTTGCTGTCGCGCGTTGCGGTAGGCCTCGCGCGCCGCGACCACGCGCTCGAACAGGCGCATGCCTTCCGGATCGCCGTCCAGGGATTCCTTGATCGCTTTCTGGAACGCGTCGGCGCGCTTCGAGGACGCGGCGACGGCGTCGAGGAAGAATTTGTCGGCGGCCGGGTCGGTGGACTTGGCCACGGCGATGGTGCGCGCCGCGTTGACTTCGATGACGCCTTTCCACTCCTGCAGCATGCTGGCCTTGCGCACACCGTCGCCAGTAAGTTCGCGGGTCATGCCGCCGATCGCGTGCATTTTCGCCAGGCCGACGCCGACCAGTAGCAGCATCAGTGTCAACACTGCTCCGAAACCCAGCGAGAGCAGGGGACCGATCTTCATCTTGTGGAGTGTCATCGCGGATTCCTCTGTTGCATCGGGCGCGCAACTGAGCGCGACCTCATGTGCGAGTATCCGCATTTAGAAGAAACTGTCTATTTCTTCCTGTCTATTTTGCGCACAAACAACGTTTCTTTATAGAAGAGATAACGTCAAGCGGGGCCAGCTTCGCAGCGACGCGAGGGGGCGATGCAAAGAAGGAAACAGCACAGTACGGGACGTGGCCGCCGGCGCGGCCACGTCCGTCGCTCAGCGCAGCGGGCGGCGCACCCCGCCGCGCGGCGCATCCGGCCGCGGCGCCGGTTCGACCGCCAGCTCCACCTTCTCGAGCGGCGTCGGCGCCGGGCCGTGCAGCACATTGCCTTCGGTGTCGAAGCGCGAGGCGTGGCAGGGGCAGTCCCAGGAGCGCTCGGCCGAATTCCAGTGCACCGCGCAGCCCAGGTGGGTGCACTTGGCCGAGACCGCGTGCAGGGCGCCGCCCGGATCGCGGTAGACGGCGATGCGGCGCAGGCCGTCGCGCACTACCGCGCCCTCGCCGGCCGGGATCTCCTGCACCGAGTCGACGTCGCCGCCGGTCAGCCAGTCGCCGTAGCGGGCCATGACATTAGCCTGCTCGGAAGCGAAGTCGCCCAGGCCATGCACCGGCTTGCGCGCCGGGTCGTAGAGCGCGCTCCAGGGATTGGGGCGGCCCATGATCAGGTCCGTCACCAGCATGGCGCCGATGGTGCAGTGGGTCATGCCGTTGCCGGAGTCGCCGGTGATCACGTAGACGTTGTCGTCGTCCATCGGATTGCGTCCCAGGTAGGCCATCCCGTCCGAGGGCTCCATCACCTCGCCCGACCAGCGGTACAGCGTTTCCTGGGCCATCGGGAAGCGTTCGCGCGCCCAGCGCTCGATCTCGTCGTAGCGGTGTTCGGGATGGTCGTCCTGGCCCACCTTGTGGTCGGCGCCGCCGACGATCAGCACGTCGTGCCCGCGCGCGCTGTCCGGCGTTTCCAGGCGGATGTAGTAGTAGGGATCGCCCGTATCCCACAGCAGGATGCGCGGCACCGTCCCGCGCGGCACGCGCAGGCCCACCACATAGGTGCGGTAGCCGGCCTGCTTGGTGTGCATCACGACCCGGTCGTTGAACGGGGTGTGGGTGGCCACCACCACCGCCTGGGCGCGGATCTCGCCGCCGGCGGTCGAGACGGCCTGGCGCTGGTGGTCGCCGCGGATGCGGTGCGCATGGGTGCCGCCGTAGATCCTGCCGCCCCTGGCGGCGAAGGCGCGCGCCAGCCCATCGAGGTATTTCAGCGGATGGAACTGGGCCTGGTTGGCGTAGCGCACGCAGGGCCCGGTGTCGAAAGGCAGTCCCGGCACGCGCGCCAGGAGTTCGGCCTGGACGCCGGTGCGGGCCGCGCAGGCCTGTTCCTTGCCGAGGTCGTGGGTGCCTTTCATCCCGTTTCCCGGCAGGGCGTACAGGTAGCCGTCGACGCGCTCGAACTCGCAGCCGATGCCCTCGTCGCGCACGATGGATTCCACCATGTCGATGGAGCGCGCATAGCTGTCGGCCACCAGGCGCGCCTGGGCCGCGCCGAACTTGTCCTCGATGAAGCCATACCATTCGTCGGGCGGAAACAGGTGGGCGGTGGTGCGCCCGGTCTCGCCGGCGCCGATACCGAGGGCGTCGATCAGCACTACCTCGCGTCCCTCGCGCGCGAGCAGGTAGGCCGTGGTCAGTCCGGCGATGCCGGCGCCGATGACGCATACCTGGGTGTCGATGTCCCCTTGCAGGGGCGGGAAGACGGGCACCGAAGCGGTGTCCATCCATACCGAAGTGGAACTGCCATTGGTCGCTCCGATCATGCTGGCCTCCGTATCGTCATGGTGGAGCCAAGTCTACTGCGATGGCGGATGGGCTGGAGCACGATGGCGTGGCGTACATGCCGCGCCAGGAAATTCCTCCCGGCGCCCATGGTCCGCCGGGCGCATTTGTGGCGTAGAATCAATTTATATTGCATATTGGAACTAAATCATGGACCTGGTCGCCGCCCCACCCGATGCGCTGTCGCCCAGCGCCATGAAGCTGTCCGAACTGATCGGCGCGCTCAGCTACGCGCTCGACATCACCGAGGGGCAGCCGGCCGGACATTGCGTGCGCTGCTGCTGGATCGGCATGCACATCGGGCGCGCTGCCGGCCTGCCGCAGGAACAGCTATGGGAGCTTTACTACACGCTCCTGCTCAAGGACCTGGGCTGCAGCAGCAACGCCGCCCGCATCTGCGAACTCTATCTGACCGACGACCTGGGCTTCAAGCGCGACTTCAAGACTGTTGGCGACAGCCTGCCGCAGGTCCTGTCCTTCGTGCTCACCCACACCGGGCTGAAGGCGGGCCTGACGGAGCGCTTCCGCAGCGTGATGACCATCCTCAGGGACGGTCCCGCCATCGCCCAGGACCTGATCGCCACCCGCTGCCAGCGCGGCGCCGAGATCGCCCGCCTGCTGCGCTTCCCGGATGGCGTGGCCGAAGGCGTCTATTCGCTCGACGAGCATTTCGACGGGCATGGCAAGCCGGCGCGCCTGGCGGGCGAGGCGATTCCCGTCTACGCGCGCATCGCGCTGCTGGCCCAGGTGATCGACGTCTTCCATACCGCCGGCGGGCGCGACGCGGCCCTGCGGGAGGCAAGGAAGCGCGCCGGGAGCTGGTTCGATCCGCGCCTGGTCGCGGCCTTCGACGAGGTGGCGCGCCACGATGGATTCTGGACCACCCTGGCCGCGCCGGACATCGACGCCGCCGTGTTCGCGCTGGAGCCGCCCGGGCGCGAAGTGGCGCTCGACGAGGACTACCTGGACGACATCGCCGCCGCCTTCGGCCAGGTGGTGGACGCCAAGAGTCCCTACACCAGCGGCCACAGCGCGCGCGTGGCGCTGTATACCGACATGATCGGCGAAGCGCTCGGGCTGCCGGCGCAGCGGCGCCGCTGGCTCAAGCGCGGCGCGTTGCTGCACGACGTGGGCAAGCTGGGCGTGAGCAACAGTGTGCTGGACAAGGCGGGTTCGCTCGACCGCGACGAGTGGCAGGCGGTGCGGCTGCATGCGGAGTACACCGAGACCATCCTGGGCCGCATCGGGGCCTTTGCCGAACTGGCGGCCATCGCCGGCAGCCACCACGAGCGCCTGGACGGCGGCGGCTATCCGCGCGGATTGCGTGGCGAGGATATCCGGCTGGAGACACGCATCATCACGACCGCCGACATCTTCGACGCCATCACGGCAGCCCGGCCCTACCGCGGGGCGATCCCGATTCCCCAGGCCCTGGCGATGATGGAAAAGACGGTCGGGACGGCGCTCGACCCGGCCTGCTTCGATGCGCTGAAGCAGGCCGTGGCGCGGGTGCCGTTCCCGGCCTGAGCCGCGGGCTTACCAGCCGAGGTCCTTCAGCAGCGGCACGGTGAGGTCGTACGGCGGCTTCAGGTTGATGGTGAGGTCGCCGTTGATGCTCGGCTCCATCAGCAGGTTCGGCGTGGCGGTCACGTCCCAGTGCGAGACCGAGGACCCGGATGCCAGCGTGCTCGGCGTGTACAGCAGCGGACGGCGGGCGCCGTCGGCGCCGGACAGGCGCACCGGATCCTGGCCCAGGGTGACGGTCACCGCGCCCGGCTTGTTGCGGCTGCCGTAGGGGATCGCCGCCGCCACCGCCGCCTTGAAGGCGTCGCCGTCGTCCTTGGAGATGCCGATGGTCGTGATCTTGATCGACGGATCGGAACCGCCCACGGTGAAGGCCCCGGCCACGTTGTTGGCCACGATCACCCCCACTGCGCCCGCGTCCTGGGCGTTCTTGGCCTTGATCGCGAAGGTGCAGCCGCCGCGGCTGATCAGGGCGACCTTGTTCTTGACCGCCGCCGTGTTGGCGCTGTCGAAGGGGCTGCAGCCGGGGCCGGCTTCGCCGGACTGCGGCGCGACCAGGGCCAGGGCGCCCATGGTGGCGCTCGGCTTGGGCGCAGGGCCGAAGCTGGCCGGGATGTAGTCGGCGGTGCGGCTGGTGCCCGGCGCCGGCGAAATGGCCTTGGCCACGCCGATCGGCTTGAGCAGGGTGGGGGCGGCGCCGGCGGCATTGGGGCCGATCCAGGCCAGCTGGAGCGGATTGATGGCCGAGGCGGCGCGCTCGGCGCTGTTCATGGCCAGCCAGGTCTTGCCCGCCGTGTTGTCGTACATGTGGCGTTCCCAGATGCTGGGCAGGCCGTTGTCGGTGAAGGCGGTGCCTTGCGCATTCAGGCGCCGCCCGTTGCCGGTGGTGACCGTCATGACCGAGAAGCCCAGGCCGTGGCCCAGTTCGTGCAGCAGGGTCGCCACGAAGTTGACCTTGGTCCCGGCATTGCCGTCCAGCCCGAGGTAGAAGGGGCTGCCGGCCAGGCAGTCGGGATTGCCGAGATTGATGTTGAACTGGGTCTTGATGTCGGCGTTGCCGAAGCCGCTGCCGTCGTCCGGCGTGCCGGCGCTGAGGTTGGTCCCGGCCAGCTTGTTGGCCAGGGCTTGCGGGTACCAGGTGCCCGGCACGCCGTTCGGGAAGTCGCGCCAGATGTTCCAGGCGCCGGCGCTGCCCAGCACGGCGCTGCTGGCGGTGCAGCTCAGCGGTTCCCAGCCGGCGCTGACGACGATGTCGATGTCGCTAGCGAGGTTCTTTTCCCAGATGTCGGCCACGTAGCGGTACACGTTCATGCGCTGCTGGCCGAGCGTGGTGCCCATGTTGCCGCCGACCGGCGCCGCCGGGGTCGGGTCGTTGAAGCCGATGCCGGCCGGGTCGCGGCTGGTGATGGTGATCTTGGCCGCCTGGGCGGCGAAGCAGGTGAACGCGCAGGCGAGGGCGACCAGGGTATGAGCAGGTTTGACGGTCATGATCACTCCAGATCCAGGTTGGGCGCGTGGCTGTGGGGAGCCGCCTTGGCGTCGCTGCCATGGGTCTCGACGCATTGCGTCTCGAGCTTGCCGTCCGGCTTGCGCGCGGCCATCGCGGCGCTCATGAAGTCGTCGGTCAGGCGCGCTCCCTGGGCGCCGCTGGCGTGGTACTTCTGCAGCACCGGCTGGGGCGCGGCGCGCAGGGTGCGGCGCACGCCCGACGCCTGCAGCGCGGCGCGCTCGGCGGGGGTGGCGTCGCGCAGCTTGCCGGTTTCGGCGTCGCGCACCACGGTGATGTTGTCGGCCGCCGGGGCGGACTGTTCTTGCTGGGCCAGCGCCTGGCCGCTCAGGGCGAGCAGGGCCAGGCCGGCGCCCAGCAGGCGTCGGCAGGATTGCACTTTCAGTGACATCACATTCTCCTGGTTGGACTACGGACAAGTTGTTGCCGTGTGCGCGACGGGCCCCTGATCAGATGCGGCGGCGCCGCACGAGCGCCGCGCCCGCCAGTCCGATCCCGAGGATCATCAGGGTGGTCGGCTCGGGCACCGAATTGATCCTCAGCGTGTCCAGGCCGACGTAGTTGGAGTCGTCGGCGTTGCCCGTGTGCACGAAGGCGAAGCGGCCGGTGGTGCCGGCGCCCTGGGCGCTCAGCTGGACGGTGAAGCGGGTCCAGCCATCGGTCGGCACCACGATCGGATCGGCCAGGGTGAAGGCGTCGAGGTCGGCGCTGCCCGAGCTGAAGCCGAAGGCCAGCTGGTCGAAGAAGTTTTCGAAGGCTTCGGCGCGCAGGTAGAACGAGACCTCGACGTTCATCTCGGTCGAGAACTCCGGCGTGATCAGCCAGTTCTCGATGATGCCGCCGGGCGCGGCGACGTTGAAGTTGGAGGCGATGTAGGCCTCGGGTGCGCCCATGTGGGCCGGGAAGATTTCCGGCGTGCCCTGGAACCAGGTGGCGACAGGGCCGGGTGGATCGCTCTGGTTGTCGAATACCCAGCCTTGGCCGGGCAAGGCCGCGACATTATTGAAGTCTTCGCTCAGCAACACGTCCGCCTGCGCGGTGCCCATGAGCCCGGCAAACGCCAGGCCAACCAGAACTGATCTATTCATGTAGTACGCCTCCGAAAGAGTTGGACTGCGGGGCGACGCGGGACTTCGGGAACCGGATCACCCCGAACATGTTGCCGAGCGGGATTTCCGCTGCGGACAATCCAATAGTTAAGCATCAAACATGCCAGATTTTTAGCGCCTTGATTTTGTTGAAAAAATTTTTTCGACAGCCGTGCGAATTCGTGAGGCTGTAAAGAAAGATGACACCTGACAGCGATGATGTCCGCTGTGTAAAACGCCCGGCGTGATAGCAAGATTTGACAAACATCGGCCGGCAACTGCCGCCACAATGCGCCTCACCATGAGAAAAGAAGGCCGACCGTCCGCGCTGCCGCGCACGGAGGGCGGAACAAAAACACATATCGACGTTTTGGAGAGCACATGAACCAAGGGATGGCACGGCAGTACAAGCGCACCGCGATCGCGGGCGCGGTGGCGGTTTGCGCGATGACTTCAGGCCAGGGCTGGGCCCAGGAACAGGCTGGCGCCGCGCCGCAGACGGTGGTGGTGACGGGCGTGCGCGCCGCGCTGGAGCAGTCGCTGCGCCAGAAGCGCAACGCCGACGCCGTGGTCGAGGTGGTGACGGCCGAGGACATCGGCAAGATGCCCGACAAGAACGTGGCCGACGCCATCCAGCGCCTGCCGGGCGTGAACACCCAGTCCTCGGCCGGCGGCGAAGGCGGCTTCGGCGAGAACGACCGCGTCAGCCTGCGCGGCACCAGCCCCAGCCTGCAGCAGACCCTGTTCAACGGCCACGCGATCAGCACCGGCGACTGGTTCCTGCTGAACCAGATCGGCGGCAACGTGGGACGCTCCAGCAGCTTCTCGCTGCTGCCTTCCGAACTGGTGGGCTCGATCGTGGTGCAGAAGAGCCCCACCGCCGACCTGGTCGAAGGCGGCGTGTCCGGCGCCATCAACGTGATCACCCGCCGTCCGCTCGACTTCCGCCAGCCGCTGACGGTGGAGGGCTCGGTGCAGGCCAACTACAACGACTTGTCCGATCAGGCCGAGCCGCACCTGTCCGGCCTGGTGAGCTGGAAGAACGCGGCCAGCACCTTCGGCGTGCTGGTGCAGGCCTTCTCGGAGAAGGCTACCGTGCGCCGCGACGGCCAGGAGATCCTCGGCTACACCCCGATCAGCGCCACCAGCGCGGCGGCGGTGGCCGATCCCTCGCTGCGCGGGGTGGTGGTGCCGACCTTCATCGGCGCCAGCCTGTTCGAGCAGACCAAGAAGCGCCGGGGCGGCGCCTTCGACATCGAGGCGCGTCCCGCGCCCGGCATGAGCGTGGACCTGAACGGCTTCTATTCCAAGCTCGAAGCGCCGCACCTGAACACCAACTGGCTGGCCGCGCCGGCCAACTCGATCAACAGCATGAACCTGATCCCGGCCAACCCGGTCGTGCGCAACGGCACCCTGGTGGCGGCGGGCTTCGATCGCAACGCGGGCGAGGTCGACAACATCTACCGCCCGGACGCCGGCGGCGAATCCTGGTACCTGGACCTGAACGGCAAGTGGAAGGTCAGCGACCGCCTGACCCTGTCCGGCAAGGTCGGCAAGACCCACGGCGTAGGCTGGGACCGCGACGACGTCTTCTACCAGAACAACGTCGACGGCGGCATGGTCTACGCGCTGAACGGTTTGTCCCCGGCCTCGGTCAGCTACCCGGGCGGGAACACCACCTCGCCGGGCAGCACCGCCTGGGCCGGCGGCGGCGAGGCGCAGTCGGTCGACCAGGAAAAGTACGCCCAGGTCGACGGCCAGTGGCGCCTGGATCATCCGCTGATGCAGGCATTGCGCTTCGGCGCGCGCTGGACCGACCACCACCGCACTGCCGAACACCCGCTGGAAACCCGTCCGGGCCCGCTGGGCTTCACCAACCCGGGCCCGGTGTGGAACGGCGAGATGTACCCGACCGACTTCGCCAACGACCTGGGCGGCAATCTCTCGTCCAACTACTTCAAATATAACGGCGCGGCGCTGGGCGTGTGGGGCGCGATCCCGGGCAACCGCCTGCTCGACTACGTGGTGCGCCACAACTGGATGGACGAATTCCAGGTGGGCGAGAAGACCGCGGCGCTGTACGGCATGCTGGACTTCGGCGGCGCCGACTGGAGCGGCAACCTCGGCCTGCGCGCCGTCGAGACGCGCCAGACCACGGTGGTCAACCTGCCGGGCGGCCCGGCCCCGATCACCGGCTCGGCCTTCGGTCCCTACACCCCGACCACCTTCAAGCGCACCTACCGCGACTACCTGCCGAGCGTGAACCTCAAGTACGAAGCGACGCCGGAACTGACCCTGCGCAGCGCGCTCGCCAAGACCATCGCGCGTCCGGACTACAGCGCCCTGGGCGGCTCGGTCTCGCTCAACGACGACGCCCTGAGCGGCAGCGGCGGCAACGTCAACCTGGACCCGGTGCGTTCGACCAACTTCGACATCGGCGCCGAGTGGTACTACGCGCCCAAGGCGCTGCTGTCGGCCGGCCTGTTCTACATGGACCTGCGCTCGATCGTGGCCCAGGGCACCTCGACCGGCACCTATTACAACAACAAGCGCTCGGCCATGACCGAGTACCAGATCACGTCGCCGTTCAACACCACCGGCAGCAACAAGGGCCTGGAGCTGAGCTGGCAGCAGCCTTTCATGAACAACTTCGGCACCCTGGTGAACTACACCCACGCCGACGGCGAACTGGATGACGGCGGCGAGCTGCTCAACTCATCGAAGAACACCTGGAACGTCACCGGCTACTACGAGAACGAGCGCTTCTCGGCGCGCCTGGCCTACAACTACCGCTCGCGCTACAAGGCGGGCGTGGACCGCGGCGCCAGCCAGCACGTGGCCGGCATGAAGAACGTGGCGGCCTCGGTCAACCTGAAGCTGACGGAGCGCCTGACCCTGACCTTCGATGCGCTCAACCTCACCAACGAGACGATCCGCATGTACGCCGAGAACGAGGACCGTCCGCGCGCCTTCTACTCGAACGGCCGCACCTTCTACCTCGGCCTGCGCGGCAAGCTGTAACACCCTCCAGCCGCGGGCCCCGGCCCGCGGCGCACCTGAATCATTGACGCCGATGCCGACTCTTCCCCCGACGCCAGGCGCGGTGCCGGTGGCTGTGTCCTGGGAATGCCTGACCAATACCGCGCGCGACGAGATCTTCCGTTCGCGCCTGGTGCTGGCCAACGTCTCCGCACAGTCCATCGCACCCGGCTGGGCGCTGTACTTCAACACCTGCCGCAAGGCGCTGGCCGCCAGCGTCAGCCCCGGCTTCGCCATCGAACACATCAACGGCGACCTGTTTCGGCTGAGCATGACCGTCGCCGAACCCTGGCTGCCGCAGCAGCGCTACCGCATCGACTACGATTCGCTGCACTGGGCGATCAGCATCACCGATGCGCCGCTGGGCTTCTACCTGGTGACTGCCGACGGCAGGGCGATCGACCTGGGCGACCCACGGATCGCGCCTTTCGTCCGCGAAGAACAGCGCCGCCGCGCCGGCTTCGACCTGCTGCCGACCGAGGACGCAGCCCGGCGCTACCTGCGCAATGCGGGCCTGCGGGAGCTGCCGGAATCCGAGACCGGGCGCATCACGCCGCAGCCGCGCTTCGTCCGCTTCGGCGGCGGCTGCTGCCGCCTGGCGCCCGGCGCGCCCATCGTGCACGGGCCGCTGCTGGCCAACGAGGCGGCCCTGCTGTCGGCGATGCTGGCCGCGCTGCCGGACGGTCCGCCGGGCGAGGCCGGCGTGGAGCTGCAGGTGGGCAGGGTGACGCTCGAGGGGGAGAGCGAGGAAGCCTACGAGCTCGAGATCACGGCGCGCAAGGTGCGCGTGTGCGGACGCAGCGCGCACGGCGTCTTCAACGGCCTGCAAAGCCTGGCGCAGCTGCTGGAAGCCGACGGCAGCCTGCCGCTCGGCACGGTACTGGACGCGCCGCGCTTTTCCTACCGCGGCATGATGCTCGACGTGGCGCGCCATTTCGCGCCCGTCGGCACGGTGCTGCGCCTGCTCGACTGCATGGCCGCCTATAAGCTCAACCGCTTTCACTTCCACCTGACCGACGACGAGGGCTGGCGCCTGGACATCGCCGCGCTGCCCGAACTGACCGATATCGGTGCGCGGCGCGGCGTGGCGGCCGATGGCGCGCCCTGCCTGCCGCCGTCCTTCGGTTCCGGGGCGTCGGTCGAGGCTTCGGCGGGCACGGGTAATTACAGCGCCCACGATTTCATCGCCATCCTGCGCTACGCCCATGCGCGCCACATCGAAGTCATCCCAGAATTCAACATGCCGGGCCATGCGCGCGCGGCGGTAGTGGCGATGCGGGCGCGCTACGAGCGCCTGCGCGCCGCCGGCGACCTGCGGGGCGCGCTGGAATACCTGCTCAGCGATCCGGACGACCGCTCCGAGTACGAGTCGGTCCAGCTGTGGCAGGACAACGTGATCTGCATCGCGCTGCCGTCGGTGGACCGCTTCATCGACACCGTCGTGGAGGAAGTCTGCTCCCTGTATCGCGAAGCGGGCGTGCCCCTGCGCGCGATCCATACCGGCGGCGACGAGGTGCCGGCCGGCGCCTGGCTCGGGTCGCCCGCCTGCTCCGCGAAGATGCACGAACAGGGCTGGACCCGGGTCGCGCAGCTGCACGGCGACTTCGTGGCGCGCTGCCGCGCCATCCTGGCGCGCCACGGCGTCGAATTCGCGGGCTGGGAAGAAACCGCGCTGGTGGAAATGGAGGGGGAGGGCATGCGTCCGAATCCCCGCTTCGCCGGCAAGGACTTCCACGCCTATGTGTGGAACAACGCCTGGGGCTCCGGCCAGGAAGACTGCGCCTACCGGCTGGCCAATGCCGGCTACCGCGTGGTGCTGGCCAACGCCGCCAACCTGTATTTCGACCTGGCCTACGCCAAGCACCCCGAGGAGCCGGGCTATTACTGGGCCGGCTTCGTCGAGACCCGCCACGCTTTTTCCTTCTGCCCGCTGGACGCGCTGGCCAGCGCCGACCTGGATCCCATGGGCCGCCCACTCGATCCGGGACTGCGCGCCGCCATGCAGCCGCTCGACGCCGCCGGGCGGGAGCGCGTCGCCGGCCTGCAGGGACAGCTGTGGGGCGAGAATGCGCGCGACGCCGCCCGCATCGACTACCTGGCCCTGCCGCGCATGATCGCGCTGGCCGAGCGGGCCTGGTCGCCCGATCCCGGCTGGCAGCGCATCGTGGACAAGGACGCGCGCACTGCCGCCATCGAAGCCGACTGGAACGAATTCGCCAACCGCCTGGCGCGGCGCGAGCTGCCGCGCCTGGACCGCGCGCCCACGCCCTACGGCTACCGCCTGCCGCCGCCCGGCGTCTGCCTGCATGACGGCGCGGCGCATGCGAATGTCGCCCTGCCGGGCCTGGCCCTGCATTACACTGTCGACGGCTCGGAGCCGCTGGCCGGCGGTCCGCGCTATGTGGCGCCGGTGCCGCTCGCGCGCGGCGCGGTGTTTCGCATCGCCAGCTTCGATACCCGCGGCCGCCGCAGCCGCATCGTCAGCCTGACCCTGGACCCGCCATGACCGTTATGCACGACCTCCCCGCGATCACCGCAGCGCCCGGCGCGCGCCGCCATCCGCTGGCCTGGGTCCCGACCCTCTACCTGGCCCAGGGCCTGCCTTTCTATGCGGTGGCCCTGGTGGCGGGCCAGATGCTCAAGAGCATGGGCGTGCCGAACGACCAGATCATGCACTGGACCGGCGCCATCGGCCTGGCCTGGGCCTTCAAGGCGCTGTGGAGCCCATTCCTGGAACTCGCGCCCAGCAAGCGCCTGGCGGTGGTGGCCTTCCAGCTGCTGGGCGGCGCGGCCCTGGGCCTGGTCGCATTGGCGCTCCAGCTGCCCGGCTGGTTCGCGCTGTGCATCGCGCTGCTGGCGGTGGTGGCGCTGGCGTCGAGCAGCCACGACATCGTCGCCGACGGCATCTACATCGCCAACCTGTCGACACGCGAGCAGGCCGCCTATGCCGGCTACCAGGGGGCCTTCTTCAATGCCGCCAAGTTCCTCTCGCTGGGCGGCCTGCTGGTCCTGGCCGGCAACCTGGAAAAGCACATGGGCACCGAATCCGCCTGGACCATCGTGTTCGCGCTGCTGGGCGGCCTGCTGGTGGCGCTCGGCCTGTACCACCTGCGCGCGCTCCCGCGCGGCGCGCAGGACAAGCCGGCCGGCGGCAAGGCCAGGGACGCCGCCGCCACCCTGGTCGACGTGATCCGCAGCTTCTTCGCCAAGCCCGGCATCTGGGTGGCGATCCTGTTCATCGTCCTGTTCCGCGCCGCCGAAGGGCAGATCCAGAGCATCGGCCCGCTGTTCCTGCGCGATGCGCGCGCGGTCGGGGGGCTGGGCTTGAGCACCGCCGAAGTGGGGTTCGCCTACGGCACCGTCGGCACCGCGGCCTTCCTGGCGGGCAGCGTGGCGGGCGGCTACTTCACCGCCTGGCTGGGACTGCGGCGCGCCATGCTGTGGCTGATCCTGGCGGTGAACCTGCCGAACGCGGTGTTCTGCTACCTGAGCGAAGTCCAGCCGGCGTCGCTCGCCGTGATCACCGGGGCGCTGGGCGTGGAGATGTTCGGCTACGGTTTCGGATTCGTCGGCGTGATCCTGTTCATCATGCAGGTGGTGGCCAGCGGCCGCTACCAGACCGCGCATTACGCCCTCGGCACCGGCTTCATGCAGCTGGGCTTCGTGCTGTTCAAGATGATCAGCGGCGATATCCAGCAGGCGCTGGGCTACCGCGATTTCTTCCTGTGGGTACTGGCGTCGGCGCTGCCGGTGCTGGTGCTGAGCCGCTTCATGAAGCTTGAGGCCGATGCCGCCGGCGGCAGGGATGCGGGCGAAGCGTGATCAAAGAAGTCCCGGGACGGCAGGTCTCGACCCGAAGCGAAGGGGCCTGCTTTCTTTGACGATCAAGTCAATGAATCTGCGCGTTGACGATCTTGTGCTTCGCGAATCAAACGCCCGGCGATACGATCGGCGACGGCAGGCCGCATTTTTATCATCCATTTCTGGAACGACGAGGCCCTTACCCTGATCTCGTAGAGTGCACATGCCGCGCGTGGCGCAGGCAGGAGCAGTTCGAAAAAATATCTTCCTTCGTCGTCCTCCACCAGGGTGTACACGAAGTTTTGCCTGCGGATTTCTCTCATTCGGCCTCATTGTAGACATGGCGGCGGTCGGCCACATACTGCGACGTAACGAGTCCTTTACTCAAACGGGCCTTGGGAGAAAGTTACCTCACCGGCCCTGTACTCCCTGACCCAGACATCCCGTAACTCTTCTCCCCGTCCCTGCAGGCCGAATACTGCATCAGGCTGCAAGCGCGAAGCCAGATGAAAGATTTCATCGATCATTGGCGTGTATAGCTTGAACGTTGCCTCGTGGGCCGCCAGCAGCTCTTCGACATCCTTCAGGACGGCTTGATGAATGCCGCTGTCGTCGAGATGAACCCTCAGCGGTTCTTTTAACAACGCGAAATCGAGCTCGATATCATCCATGTACTGCAAATTCACCCAATTGTAATAGCTCATCA
The DNA here is from genome assembly GCF_018119385.1 of Massilia sp. AB1. Taxonomy (NCBI): domain Bacteria; kingdom Pseudomonadati; phylum Pseudomonadota; class Betaproteobacteria; order Burkholderiales; family Oxalobacteraceae; genus Massilia; species Massilia sp. AB1. The sequence goes on from NZ_JAGKSG010000017.1 coordinate 56,295, forward strand.
ATTCTCCGCGCGGTGCCTGATCAGGCGTTTTCAGGTCTGCTTCCTGCTCATTGCTGCCGTCCAGTGTACGGAGGCCGGCTAACGCCGGAGCGGCGCCGCCGCCTGTTCCGGAGCCGGCATGCTCATCGACAGCAGCACGTCCAGCTCCGTGTGATTGACCGGCTTGGTCAGGTGGAAGTCGAATCCGGCCTCGCGTGTCAGCCGGCGGTCGCTTTCCTGGCCCCAGCCGGTGACGGCGATGATGCGCGGCGCCGGCTGCGCCGTGCGTCCCCGCAGTTCGCGCGCCACGTCGAAACCCGACATGCCCGGCATGCCCAGGTCGAGCAGGACCACCTCCGGCTCGAAATCGAACGCGAGCGCGAGCCCGGTTTGCCCGTCGTGGGCTTCGCGCACCTCGTGGCCCGCGGCCTGCAGCAGGGCCACCATGCTGTTGGCGGCATCGCGGTTGTCATCGATGACCAGGACGCGGCGTGGGTGATGCCTTGCTTCACGCCCGGCATCGCGGCCGGCATCGTGGCTGGCGGGAGGCGCGTCGGCCGGCCGCTCGAGCAGCGGCAGGCATACCGTGAAGGTGCTGCCGCAGCCGGGGCCTTCGCTCGCCGCCTCGACACTGCCGCCATGCAGCTCGACGAAGCCCTTCACCAGCGACAGCCCGATCCCGAGGCCGCCCTGGCTGCGCTCGAGCGCGGGGGTGACTTGCGAGAACAGGCCGAAGATATCCTTGAGGTGTTCCGGCGGGATGCCGATGCCGCTGTCGGAGACCGCGATCCTCGCCTGTCCCGGCAGCCGCTCGGCCGTCACGCTGATCACGCCGCCGCGCGGGGTGAACTTGATCGCATTGTTCAGCAGGTTGAGGAAGCACTGGACCATGCGGGTGGCGTCCGCGGACGCAAGCAGGGGATCGTCGGTCAGGTGCACCAGGACCTCATGCCCGGCGGCCTTGAGCGTGCTTTCCACTGCGTGCAGCGCATCGGACAGGCAGTCGATCAGCGACACCTCCGACTTGCGCAGGGAGACCTTGCCCTGGGTGATACGCGACACCTCCAGCAGGTCGTCGACCAGCCGCGCGAGGTGCCGCGACTGGCGCTCGATGACGGCCAGCGCCCGTTCGACGTTGGCCGGCAGGCCGGGCATGCGGGTCAGCAGGACGGCGGCGTTGCGGATCGGCGCCAGCGGATTGCGCAGTTCGTGGGCGAGGGTGGCCAGGAATTCGTCCTTGCGCTGGTCCGCCAGCTTGAGCGCCTGTTCCGCCTCGGTCTGCATGGTGATGTCGGCATTGACCCCGAACCAGTGGATGATCTGCCCGTCGTTGTTGCGCAGCGCCACGGCGCGGCTCAGGAACTGCCGCCAGCGGCCATCCGTGCCCTTCAAGGGCACCACCATCTCGTAGGGCTCGCCGGTTTCGACCGAATGGCGCCACTTGGCGACGATGGTCGGCACCAGCGCCGGGTCGTTCACCTGGCGCCATCCCCAGCCCTCGGCCTCGCGCTGCGACAGCCCGGTGTACTCGTGCCAGCGCCGGTTGAACCAGTAGATCCAGCCATCCGGCCGCGCCATCCAGGCGATCTCCGGCAATTCGTCCGCCATGGTGCGGAAATGCACCTCCATCTCGGCCGCCGCCGCCTCGCCGCGCTTGCGCTCCGTGATATCGCCGATGACGCCGAACACCACCGTTGCCTTGCCGCTGTCGTCGTAGCCGGCTTTCCCGCGCGCGAACGCCCAGCGCAGGTTCCCCTGCGCGTCGCACAGGCGGAACTCGACGTCGCACTCGCGCCTGTTGCCGATACAGTCGCGCGCCTGGGCCTGCACCCGCTCGCGGTCCTCGGCGAGCACGAAGGGCATCAGCGCGTCCGGCACCAGGGCCAGTTCCCCGGGGCGCAGCCCGAGGATGTCGTGCTCCACTTCCAGGCTCCACCATGCGCGCTGGTTGACGAGGTCCCAGCTGAACACGCCCATTTTTCCCGCTGCTAAGGCCAGGCGCAGCACTTGCTGCGCCTCCTGAAGCCTGGCGGCAGTGCGGACACTGGCCTGGGCTTCGGCCAGGTCGCGGTGCATGCGCCCATGCTCGGTCAGCAGCATGATGAGCACGAAGCTCGAGGAGACCAGTCCGTATATCCTGCCGGCGTAGAAGCCGACGTCCCAGCGGCCGGCGTTGAATACGCTGACGAGCCCGATCTCGAAGAACCATGCGGACAGCACCACCACCAGCCACATGTCCAGGGTCGAGGCCGAGCGGCGGGTGAACAGGATCGCCAGGGCCAGCCCGGTGACGAACCACTGGCCGTAGCGGCCGATGTTGAATACGGACGAGTAGCGGTTGTCCTTCAGCATCTCTGGCAGCCAGTCGCCCCCCACCGTCGCCAGCAATCCCAGCACGGCGGTGCAAGCGAGCGTCGCCAGCACCGCCTTGGCCGTCGCCGCCCCCGGCCTGTCTGCGGTCCGGTCGGCTTGCTTGAGGAAGGAATAGGCGATCACCGCAACGGGAAAGCCGAGGTGCCAGAAGACGTGCAGGTAGCCGGTGGTCTGCGGGCCGGCGCCGAGCAGCCCGGCAGGCGCGAATACGCCCGGGAAGGACAGCAAGTGCACCGTGGCCATGACGGCCGAGTACAGGTAGCCGCAGGCCAGGATGAGGATGCAGTGCTTGCGGACGAGGCGGAAATAGCCGAGCAGCAGGGTCGTCGTGATCAGGTCGTTGATCACGAGAACCGGCTGGTGCAGGGGGATGAACCAGGGAAGGGCAGCCAGCGGCGTGCTCGCGAACGGGATAAGCGTGATAAACATCCCTAGCGATACCGCGACGATGACCAGCGCCAGGCGCACCGAAGCCGGACCGGCCTCGTATTCGAACAAGGTTCTTGCCGCCTGGCTGTCAGCGGAAGGCGTGCGATCGCGCGGAATGCCTGACAACTCCGATGTGTAGTTCATGCGCAATGGGCGTCATCCAGGTTTTCGCGGCACCCCATCGTATGTCAGGTGGAAAAGAAACGGAGCACGGTACAGGGTCGCGAACGGGGGCGCCGCCCGGCGACATGCGCCCAAGCTCAGCGCTTCTTGACCGGCAAGGCCAGCCAGCCCTGCCACTGTCCATCGCCCGGGCGCTCCACCTTCTGGATGTGGGGCCGGGTACTGTCCAGGCGCCAGACCGCCTGGCGTTCCAGCCAGTCCTCGTACATGGTGCGAAAGCGCGGCCAGTCGTGGCGGAATTCCAGCACCGCGTAATACCCGGCCGGCAGCACGCGCATGCCGAGCTGGCGGTCTTCGATGTCGGCCTGCGCGGCGTCGTCGAAGCCGAAGTCGTAGCAGTATTCGCGCTCGCCGGTGAAGCCCGGATCCTCGTCGAACACGCCGTACCACGGGCTGCCGGGCGGCAAGCCCTGGCGTTCGCGCTCGCAGATGAAGCTGTTGCAGGCGATCGACAGCGCCGCCCCCGACTGGCCGAAGAAGCGCTGGTAGCGCAGGTTCACGGCAGGCAGCAGGCGCACGGCGATGCGCGCCGCGATGCTGCCCGGCTCGGGCGGGCAATAGGGCGCCAGGATCGCTTCCAGGTTGCTGGGCTCCGCCACGAAGAAGCTGACGTCGCTCTCGCGGCCCACTTGCGCATCCATGTAGGCGCGCCAGCCGCCGTCGCGCCAGCGCCTGGCGGACATCCCGAACTGCTGCTTGAAGGCCTTGGCGAAGGCGGCGTTGCAGGGAAAGCCGCAATCCTGGGCGATGCGTCCGACCGCGACGTCAGGCTCGTGGCGCAGCAGGTGGGCGGCGCGGCGCAGGCGCCGCTTGCGCTGGTATTCGACGGCCGAAAAGCCGGTCAGCTCGCGGAAGATGCGGTCGAAGTGGAAGCTCGAATAGCTGGCCGAGGCGGCCAGGCCGTCCAGGCTGAGCGGGTCGCCGACCGAATCGAGCATCAGGTCCATGACCTCGTACAGCCGGGAGACACGGGTCGGGGTGCGCGTCGGCACGCGTGCGGTCATGACACCGACCCCTTCCCGGTCGGGGTCAGGGAAAGGACGGCAGGGCGGGACTGGTCGGGATGACGGGACATCGCAGCATGGATTGACTAAACATTATCAATTATGCGGTAAAGACAATGTCCTGGCGCAATCCGTGAGGCGCCTGCGCAACAGAAAATGCAGGAAGCATCAAGCGATGCCGGGCAGCTCCGCGTCGAGCTCGCGCTGTTCCAGGCGCGCGGTCTTGATCGTGATCGGGCCGCCGCACTCGGAACACACCTGGCCGGCGCGGGTGAGCTTGCCGCAGGTGCTGTGGCGCAGCTGCAGCGGCGAGCACAGTTCCGAAGGCATCCATTCCTCGGCATAGCGCATCAGCTCGAGCGCGATCGGCAGCAGGGCCAGTCCCGGCTTGGTGAGGCGGTAGGTGTAGCGGGGAGGACGTTCCTGGTACATCACCTTGACCACGATGCCGGTGGCGATCATGCGCCCCAGCCGGTTGGACAGGATATTGGTGGCGGCGCCGGTCTTCTTCTGCAGTTCGTCGAACTTTTGCGGGCCCTGGAACAGCTCGCGCAGCAGCAGCATGATCCATTCGTCGCCGATCAAATGGGCGGCGCGGCCGATCGGGCAGGCGGATGCGGAACGGGTATCTGAACGGTTGTCTGAACGAGTATCCATAATCTTTATTTTACACACTTGCAAAATGAAAGTCTATCGCTTAACATTTAACTCACTTGCAAAACGAAACCCAGTGGCGTGTCACAAAATCGTGTCACAAATGTCTGTACAACTCCCCCACCAAAGGGGGAAAAGTTGTTAAGAAACCGCAACTGGCATGTATAAGAGTTGTCTTCCAGAAATTTTTTCGGAACAATACTGCGATGAAAACAATATCGACCAAAGCGGATGAAACCCTGGCAGAGATCGTTGTGACGGCGCTCGACATCGCCATGGCGGAAGGCATCGCCCAGATGTCGTTCGGCAAAGTGGCAAAGCGCCTGGGCATGAGCAAGAGCGGGGTATTCTGCCGCGCCGGCTCGCTCAACAGCCTGCAGCGTGCGGTGCTGGACGAATACGACCGCCGCTTCCTGAGCGACGTGGTGGCGCCGACCCGCGCCGCGCCGCGCGGCCTGCCGGCGCTGGAAGAACATGTGCGCAAGCTGGCTTTGCGCGCGAGCGGGGCGGCGATGGGCGCGAGCTGCCTGTACATCGCCGGCGCCTTCGACGGCGCCGCGCTGGATGCGGCCCTGCACCAGCGCCTGCAGCAAGGCCTGGCGCGCTGGCGCACCCTGCTGGTCCAGCTGGTCCAGGACGCGGTCGAGCTGGGCCAGCTGCCGCCGGACACGAATGTCGAACAGCTGACCTTCGAGATTCACAGCCTGGTCGTCGGCATGGCCCACGACGCCCGTTTCCTGCGCGACGAGAGCATCGGCCAGCGCATGGTGTTGGCCTGCCGGCGCCTGCTGGCGTCCTACACGCAGGCGCCGGTCACGCTGCAATAGGCGAATCCCGTTTCCAACCACAGAAAGAGACCCATCATGCTGAGCTATTTCCTGCTTTTGTCCGTGGCCGCCGGTATCGTCACGATGGTTTACGCGGCCCGTCTTACCCACGCAATCCCGAACCGCAACGAGGATTTTGGACTCCCGATGCTCGGCTAGGACCGGCATGCCCCCTGCATTATCGTTTTTCCGAATAATCATAACTTCGCAGGACCAAAATGAACGATGTGACTGTGCTTAGCGCGATCGAACACCTGACGCAAGTCGGGACGAGACAACAACTGGCGGAATGGGCCGACGCCCACCTGATCGACAACAGCGGCGCGAGCAGCGTCCTGATCGGCTACGGGCGCATGCAGCCGGAATTCTCGATGACGCCGTATTTCGTGTCGTCCTCGTTTCCGGGCGCCCTGATCAAGACTTTCGATATCCAGGACCGCTACCTCACCATGCCGCTGCTGCAGGAATCGCGGGCCGCGCGTTCGCCGGTGATGCAGGACCTGTGCCCGGATGGCGGCGGCGAAGCCCTGTGGCAGGCGATGTTCCGCCAGAAGGGTTTCTCGCGGGTGGCGGTGGCGGCCAACACCGAGATGCGCGACGGTTCCACCACCTACCTGTGCATGACCGATCCCAAGGCCGAAGCCCAGGAAGGCGAAGCCCTGCGCCGCAACCTGTCGATCATGACGCCGATCCTGCACAGCGTGCTGTCGCGCCTGGCCTTCGAGGAAAGCCAGAGGGACAAGGACGATCCGGCCGCCGTGCTGACCCCGCGCGAGCGCGAGATCCTCGACTGGATCCGGATGGGCAAGACCAATTCCGAGATTTCCTGCATCCTGGGCGTCGCGGTCTCGACCATCAAGAACCACGTGCAGCGCATCCTCATCAAGCTCCAGGTCAACAACCGGACCCAGGCCATCGCAAAGTGTCTGCACTGAGTTCATGACTTACTCGACGCGTGCCTGCCAGGCGCGGATCAGGGGCAGGGAATCCACGTCCCAGGGACGGTAGCGTGGATTGAAGTAGTGCAGGAAATCGAGGGCGGTACGCGTGAGCACGCCGCGCCGCCCGAACAGATACGCGGCGAAACCGAAGTGGGCGCGCGGCTTGAACAGCAGGCCATCCTTCCAGTACAGGTAAGTCATGCGCAGGGCGATCCCCGGCAGCATGACCGCCGCAAGCAGCAGTCCCATCCCCGCCACCTGGGCCAGATAGCGCCCGCCAAGATAGCGGAACACGTCGTAGCAGACGGCCTTGTGCGCCAGCTCCTCGACGGCGTGCCATTCCCACAGCTTGAACATGGCCGGATCGCAGTTCTCGAACCAGGCGTCCGGCTCCTCCAGCCCGTATTGCGAGAAGGCGGCGGTCCAGTGCTCGACCGCCACGAACAGCGCCAGGAACAGGCTGCGCGGCAGGCGCCGCGCGAAGAAGGTGAACAGGCCGCGTTCCCAGGCTTCGATCTTCGCCAGGCCGGGATAGTCGCGGTGCAGGCGCTCGACATTGAAGTGCGAGTGCGCGGTGCCGTGGGCCGCTTCCTGGTCGCAGAACTGGCGCACCTCGCGCGCCAGCTTGGGATCGTGGATCTGGGCCACCAGCGGCATCAGGCTGCGGATCGCGCAGAACTCGATGTTGGGCAGGAGGCTCGACATCGTGTTCCAGAAATGGCTGCGCGGGGCCGAGCCGCCGTTCCAGGCCGCCGGATCGCAGTGGCTGAAATCGAAGCGCGGGACCGGGAAGGCCAGTTCCACCGGGGTGCTGCTGTGGTGTGCCTGCATCATGCCGCCTCCCTGTGCGCGCCGCCGGTGCGGTAGGCGTCCAGGCGCGGATGGATCACGCGCCGCCACAGGAAGGGCACCAGGGTCAGCAGGAACAGCAGCGGGTAGGACAGCGGCAGGCGCGGGCTGTGCGGCGTGCAGCGCAGTTCCCCGTAGGGCTTGTTCGGATTGATGTGGTGGTCGGAATGCTTCTGCACCGAGATCAGGACCAGGTTGCTGAAGGGGAGGTCGCAGTCCCAGGCATGGCGCTCGGATACCGGCTCCATGCGGCCCGCCGCGTCGACGCGGCGCTCCAGGCCGTAGTGGCCGATGTAGTTCATCATCTCCAGCACCAGGATGCCGATCGCCGACTGCAGCAGGAAGAACACCAGCGCCCCGGGGCCGAACAGCAGGGCGATGGCGGCGGCCCAGCCCACGCTCATGCCGTAGCCGAGCAGGTTCTCGAGCACGATCTTGCGCCGGAACAGGGAGGCCTTCGCCACCTTGCCGCCCTTCGGTCCCCACCAGCCGAACAGGTTGACCGCCACCGCGCCCGGCAGGAAGGCGTACAGCGACTGCCCGTACTTGGCCGAGGTCGGATCGCGGTGGGTGGCCACCAGCAGGTGGTGGCTGTGCACGTGGGCCAGCTTGGCGCCGGAATAGATACTGGTCGAGAACAGCATGGTGCCGATCACGCGCTCGAAGCGGCTGCCGTGGTGGATCAGCTCATGCGCCGGGTTCTGGGCGTACAGGGCCGACAGGATGCCGGCGATGAACAGCACCGTACCCGCTTCCCACCAGGCCAGCTCGTGGGTGCCCACATACCAGGCGAAGAAGAAGATGTTGAAGACCTGGAGCGGGAGGCTGAGCAGGACGATCAGGGTCTCGCTCACCGGGCGCTCGGGCGACGGGTCCGGACGGGGGCGGCGCCGGCGCGCCGCCACGTAGTCCGCCAGCGGCACCACGGCGAAGATGAAGGCGATCGCCGCCCAGGCGAAGGCTAGACCACCGTGCTCGCGCGACCACAGGAACCAGGTCGCGTAGAGCACCAGCGCCGGCAGGAAAAAGACGATGTAAGGCGACATGGTTCGTGCTTCCGTCCTTACAGGCCGATGCGCTGCATCCTGGTCGCGTGCTCCTGCTGGATCTGCTCCATCAGGATATAGGCCTGGTCCTTCTCGGACACGTCGCGCATCTTGCGGCCCTGGAAGATCTCGATATCGCCCACTTCGTCCATGTACTGGTCGGTCACCAGCTGGTACAGGTGGATGTAGTGCGAGATCGAGGACTCGAACACCGCCGTCATCAGCTTGTGGAACTCGTCGGCCAGCTTGATCATGCGGTTGCGCGAGGTGTCGCCCAAGCGGGTGTAGCGGCTGATGATGGCTTCGCCGAAGCGCACGTGGTGCACCTCGTCGGCGAAGGCGCCGCGGATCAGCTGGGTCAGGCTCGGGTCGAACACCGACCAGTAGGCCGACTCGTAGCGGTAGATCGGGTAGGCCATGCCTTCCAGGACGATGTTGTGGGCCATCATGGCGGCCGCGAAGTCGCCCTTGTCCACCTGTTCGCAGATCAGGTCGTAGAAGGTGCGCAGCTCTTTCGTCGTCATGTCTTCCATCAGCTGGTCGCGCTGTTCCGGCGAGACGCCGAACTGGGCCAGGCGCTGGCAGAACACTTCGTAGTGGCGCGACTCGTCCACCACCTGGGTGGCCAGGAAAATCTGCGAGGCTTCGTCCGGCGCATGCTGCATCAGCTTGGCGATGCCGGTGTAGGACACGCGCTCCGCGGTCAGGAAGGTGGCGATGTCGAGCTTGTAGATCTGGTTGACCAGGCGGTCCTCGTGCACCGCGCGGTGGGTCAGGCCTACGCCCGGGCTGATGCCGTAGCTGGTGTCCTTCAGGGTGCGCCATGCCGCGCGGCCCAGCCAGTGCTGGACGTCGAAGCGGGAGGCATCCCAATCGTCGGCACAGAACTTCTGCTGGGGTTCGATGGCGGTGGCGGCGGCCAGCGCCGGAGCGGTCATGTCGTTCATTGTGGTTTTCCTTGGGTTTTTACCGAAGTGATGCGGAACAGGTAGGCGCTGATAGCGCCGATGGCCAGGCATTCGCCCAGCAGGATGAAACGTGCGTTGGCGGCTTGCGGGTCGGCCATGACGCCGACGGCGGTCACCGCCAGGAAGGCCATCACGGCCCACACGGCGAAGGCCGGCACCGGCTGGCGGATGCCGCGGCCATCCGGCAGCTTGCGCATGCGGGTCCAGGCCAGCAGCACGCAGACGTAGACGGCGGCCAAGTGGAAGCTGAACAGCATGCTGAGCGATTCGGCCAGGGCCGGCAGCGACATCAGGGGCGCCATCAGGAGCACGCCGCAGGACACGAACAGCATGGCGTTGCGCGGCGCCAGGCGCTCGCCGCTCAGGCGGGCGAACCAGGCCGGCAGCTCGCGCTCGCGCGCCAGGCTGTAGAGGATGCGGGCGGCGCCCGACAGGCCGACGTTGAAGGAGCTGAGCACCGCCAGCAGGCCGACGATGGTGGCCAGCCACAGCGCGATCCGGGAATCCAGGGCGCGCGCCAGCTCCAGGTGCGGCAGGGCCAGGCTGCCCAGCGCACCCGGTGCGAAGCGGCCTTGCAGGGCCGCGCCGAACAGGCCGTAGAGCAGGGCGATCAGGGCTACCGCGCTCACCAGGGCCAGCGGCAGGGTGCGGCGGAAGGATTCGTGGCGCGCCACGTACAGGATCGCCCACTCGACGCCGATGAACAGGAACAGGGCGCGCGGTACCGCATCCATCAATTGCGCCGGCGTGGTCACTGGCGCGGAGACAGGGCCCGGCAGGGCCAGCGCCGCCAGGGCGACCATGGTGGCCGCCACCGCGGCCGTCATCGCCACCTGCAGCTGCAGCGAGAGCTCGAAGCCGCGCAGGTTGACGAACAGGACGGAGGACAGCAGCACGGCCAGCACGCCCGCCGCCAGCAACGGCGGCAGCACCTGCACCAGCATCAGGTGGCACAGGTACACCTCCAGGCCGCCGATCAGCAGCACCATGGCCACGTAGAACAGGGTGGCGGCCAGCGAGAAGCGGTTGCCGAAGGCGGCCTTGGTGAAGGCGCGGATGCCGATCGCGCCGGGAAAGCGCGAGGACAGCTCGGCGAAGCACAGCACCACCACGCCCATGCACAGGCCGGCGATGCCGAGCGCCGCGAACAGGCTGGCGCCGCCGGCGTACGGAAAGAGCGAGACCAGCACCGTGTTGCAGCTGATCGTGATCGCCATCCCGGCCGCGACCGCGACCAGCATGACGGCTTCGCGCAGGCTGCTCACTTCAGATGCCCCACAGGATCAGGGCGATGGCGTCCAGCTTGACCTGGTCGCCCATCGGGCCGTAGATCTCGATCAGGCCGTCGTTGTTGGCGCGGATGCCGTTGATGCGGCCTTCGAACACGGCGCGGATGGTGTCGGCCTCGCCGACGATGCGCATCGGGCAGTCGTCGTTGGCGGCCGGGTTGCTCCGCTCGACTGCTTGAATAATGCCTTCCTTGACGCGCAGGCGCCAGGAAGTGGCGGTGTCGCGCTCTTCCAGGGCGACGTCGGTGTTCCAGCCCTTGACGATGCGCTGGATCTGGGCGTTGCCGTTCACCTGGTTCTTGAAGTTGTCGAGTACGTCGAGCATCGTGGTTCCTGTCATTGGGTGGCTTGGCGGCGTTCCAGCTGCCAGATCGCCGATTCGTCTTCGTTCCAGTCGCTGGCGCCGCGGTAGTGGCGGCGCGCATGCAGCAGGCGTTCGTCGTGGGCTTCCAGGCCCGCCGTCGGCGGGTTCTTGCTGCGCGGGGCGTCGTGGACCCGGCCGCCGGTGCGGCACAGCACGTCGAACAGCACGGCCGGCGGGGTGATCGTGAACCAGCGCATCTCGTTCCAGTGGTGGTGGCCCATGTGCTGGCGCCGGATGTAGCGCATCACAGGGCCCGGCTCGTAGGGCGAGTGCACGATCAGGTGCCACCATTCGAACAGCAGATAGCCCAGCATCAGGCCGGTGGACAGCGCCGCGGTTTGCCAGACGTCGCCCGTCACCGCATGGAACACGGCCACGTTCAGCACCAGCGCCGGCAGGGTGTACCAGGTCGGGGTGAACAGCAGGTCCAGGCGGCGCGGCTTGTCGTGGTGGCCCAGGTGCAGGCGGTACAGCAGGCGGTACAGGAAGCGGCTCTGCGGAATCTTCCCGTGGAATACCCAGACGTGGCTGAAGTATTCCTCGGGCAGGTAGACCGCCCAGCCGATGGCGCCGTACAGCAGCGCCTCCCAGGCTTCCAGGTGCAGGAAGGAGGCGATGCCGCAGCCGACCGCCAGCACGCCGTAGAACAGCACGCTGTGGTCGGAGAAGTAGGCGCGCCGCAGCGCGCCCAGGTAGATGGCTTGTGCGCTCATGGGTTCAGATTGGCGATGCTTTTTTCGGCAAAACCGGCGGTCTGCAGGTCCAGTTCACCTTCCACCGTGGCGATGCAGTCCGAGAAGCCATGCGACAGCGCCAGCTTGTAGATCCGCAGCGACTGGTCGTAGGGGATCCGGTTGCCCAGGCTGTAGGACTGCTTGGCCCCGCTCATCGCCAGCGCCACCGTCTCGGACAGGCAGGCCAGGTTCAGGGTCGGGTCGAAGCCGAGGATGTTGGCGCGGCCGAACTTGTAGGGCTCGACGAAGCGCACCACGCCGCCTTCGAACACCAGCACGTCCGGACGCTCCTCGCGCACATTCGCCTTCAGGTCCGGCGGACGGGCCGCGTCGCACACGACGGCCGCGTCGCGCAGCCAGGCCGGCTCGATGAAGCTGCGGCCGACGCTGGTGGCGGACAGCACGCCGTGGGCGTTGCGGATCACCTGTTCGATGTCGACCGACACCTCGATCGGCGCCGGCGAAGGCAGGTTCTCTTCGACGATGCGGCGCACCGCGCGGTAGTCGGGCGTCCCGTCGCGCAGCACGATCTGGTTGACCCGCGCCACCACGTTCAGCGGTTCCACGAGGTGGCTGCGCAGGTACTGGGCCAGGCCGATGCCGGAACCGCGCTGCATCTGCATCAGCGCCTGGGCATAGATCTCGCCGGCGATCTCGCCGAGCTGGTCGATCGCCTGGGCGTTGGCCGAGTTGCCGACCAGGATCAGGGACGCGTAATAGGTCGACAGGTGGATCGCCGCCAGCCGGCCCACCGAGCCGGAGGCGCCGATCACCGCCACGCGGGAATCGAAACGGCTCTGGCCGGTCGCCACCAGGGCCTTGTGCAGGCTCTCGGCGCTGGCGATCGCGGTGAAGCTGTTGCCGGTCGTGATGGGGATGCCGGCATCGGCGATGTCCATGCCGCCGCGCGAGATGATCGAGGTGAAGGCGCCCAGGCCGACGATGTCGGCGCCGACCGACTTGGCCGCCTCGACATACTGCTCCAGCAGGCGCATGCGATGGGCCTTGGGCAGGCGCATCATGCGTTCCGGCGGCAGCGGGCAGGCGATCAGCCAGCCTTCGACATAGCCGCCCAGTTTCGATTCGATGCGCGGCGCGTGGAACACCGGGGCCGGCTCGTAGCGGCGCGAGAACCAGCTCGCCATCCACTCCTCGAACTCCTTCTTGTGCGGTCCGTCCAGGTCGATGATCGAGCGCGGCATGATGTTCAGCAGGTCTTCGCTCGAGGTCGGGTGGATCAGGAAGGCGAAGCTGCCCAGGCGTTCCGGCATCTTGCCCGCTTCCTGGCCGCCGTTCGGCACCAGGGCGATGTCGGCCGTGGCCTTGCCCGAATAGCTCAGCTCTTCCGGCTGGCGGCCGACCAGGTAGGACAGCAGGCTGGAAAATTGCTTGCAGCGGATCAGGTGGGCGCACTCGTCCAGGGCCGAGAGCAGGCGGTCGATGTGCTCGCGCTCGATGATCAGGGGCGGCTCGATGCGCAGCAGGTCCGGGCGGTTGAACAGCGGCGCCACCACGATCTTCGAGACGTTCACCAGGTAGCCGCAGATCAGCGGCACGATATAGCCCTGCACGCTGGCGTGGGCCAGGAAGTAGCTCTCGTGGCCGTTGAAGGGCTTGATGCGCAGGCTGTGCATCAGGCCCTTGCCCTGGTGCTGGCTGAACACATCCGGGTATTTTTCGACCAGGACGTCCAGGCCGGCGTCGAGGTGGGCGGCCATCGCGTCGACGTGGCGCAGCAGGGCGCCGTCGCCGTCGCGCAGCTGGGCCAGGGTGGACAGGGCCACGCGGCAGCCGACCTGGTTGTTCGCGAAAGTCGAGCTGTGGTAGTAGCCGAAGGCTTCGCTCCAGGCGGCCTTGGTACAGAGGACCGCGCCGATCGGCACCAGGCCGCCGCTCAGGGCCTTGGACAGGCACACGATGTCGGGGCGCACGCCGGGCACGCGTTTGACCGAGAAGTATTCGCCCAGGCGGCCCATGCCGGTCTGGATCTCATCCACGATCAGCATCGCCCCGTGCTGCCTGCACAGGGCGGCCACGCGCTGGATGTAGGCGTCGGAAAGCGGCTGCATGCCGCCTTCGCCCAGCACGGTCTCGAGGATGAAGCCGGCGATCTCGTGTCCGGCGAAGGCGAATTCGAGGGCGTCGATGTCTTCCGGCTCGACCTTGATGCTCTGGGCGGTGCTGACCAGGAAGGGCTCGCTGTAGACCGGGTTGCCGGTCACGGCCAGCGCGCCCGCGGTCTTGCCGTGGAAGCCCAGGTGCAGGCTGACGATTTTCTCGCGCCCCGTCGTGGAACGCGCCATCTTGAGCGCCGCTTCGACCGCCTCGGCGCCGCTGTTGGTGAACACGGCGTGGGCGAAGTTGAATTCCGGCTCGAGCTGGATCAGCTCGCGCGCCAGCTGCTTGGCGGCCGGCGTGTAGAAGGGCTGGACCATCGAGGGCTCGCCGCGGCCGGCGCACAGCGCGTCCCACGACTGGGCCGGATTGTGGCCGAAGGGCACGGCGCCGTATTGGGCCAGGAAGTCCAGGTACTGGTTGCCGTCCTCGTCGAACAGGTAGACGCCGTCGCCGCGGACCATGGTCTTGTCGAACTGGATGTGCCTGAGCAGGAAGTCCCGGTCCGGATTCAGGTGACTGGTTGCGCTTGGTTTCATGGGTTGAACTGCTTTCCGAGATAGGTGAGGACGATGGCGACGGTGCCGGCGCCGGCGCTGAAGAACATCGAGACGCGGTAGGCGAAGAAGATCGCCGCCTTTTCCGAGTCGAGCGCGAAGAAGGCGCGCGGCCACAGCACCAGGCTGCCGTACAGGTGGCAGGCCAGCATCAGGACCAGGCAGCCGGTCTTGGCCAGGGCCAGCGGCGAGGTCGGCGCGATGGGACCCAGCAGCGACAGCGCGATGCCGGAGCCGAAGGTCAGGAAGATCAGCAGGTAGAGCAGGGGCGCGGCGCGCGTGCCCTGGGCCTGCATCAGCTCTCCATAGCGCACCGCTCCTTGCGCCTTGTACATCGGGAACAACAGGGTCAGGTTGAAGTACATCGCCCCGATCCACGACAGCATCGCAATGACGTGGACCAGGACCAGCAGGTCATAAACTGTGATCATCGCCACCCCGTCAGACCGCGCAGACGTAGCTCATCGGCTCGATGCGGATGTCGTCCTTGTGGTGCGTGCACAGGCAGCCATCCGCCTTGTCGACGCCGAGCAGCGAGAATTCGTTGTGCAGGGCGTCGATGCGCAGCATCTTGCCCGCCAGGTTCTCGCCGATGCCGAGCAGCAGCTTGATGGTTTCGACCGCCTGGAGCAGGCCCACCACGCCCGGCAGCACGCCCAGCACGCCGGCTTCGGCGCAGGACGGCGCCATCTCGGGCGGCGGCAGTTCCGGATACAGGCAGCGGTAGCAGGGCTGGTCCTCGCCCGCGGCGAAGGTGGTCACATAGCCTTCGAAGCGGTAGATCGCGCCGTGCACGTTGGGGATGCCCAGCTTGACGCAGGCGTCGTTGACGATGTAGCGGGTCTTGAAGTTGTCCGAGCCGTCGACCACCAGGTCGTAGCCGGCCAGCAGCTCGAGCGCATTGGTCTCGTCCAGCAGCACCGGGTACTTGATCACCTTGACCTGGGAATTCAGGCGCCGGATCGAGGCTTCGGCCGAGTCGACCTTCAGCTTGCCCAGCTGGTCTTCGCCGTGGATCACCTGGCGCTGCAGGTTGCTGCTCTCGACCACGTCCGGGTCGACGATGCCGATGGTGCCGATGCCGGCCGCCGCCAGGTAGAGGGCGGTGGGCGAGCCCAGGCCGCCGGCGCCCAGCAGCAGCACGCGGCTGTTCATCAGGCGCAGCTGGCCCTGTTCGCCCACTTCGGGAATCAGGAGGTGGCGCGAATAACGCTCGCGCGCCTGCGGGCTCAGTTGCTGCGGCACGCGCACCGGCAGGCCGGCTTCCTTCCAGCCCTTGAAGCCGCCGCGTACGCTGTAGACCTTGGTGTAGCCCAGGTTCTGCAGGCTCTCGGCCGCGAACAGCGAGCGCAGGCCGCCGGCGCACAGCACGGCGACCGGCTGCTCCAGGTCCTGGGCCAGGTGGTGCACGTTCAGCTCCAGCTGGCCGCGCGCCAGGTGCAGGGCCTGTTCGGGCATGCCGCCCTTGATTTCCTCGCCGTCGCGCACGTCCAGCAGCAGGGCGCCTTCGCTGGTGACCATGCGCAGCGCCTGTTCCGGCGAGATTTCGGTCATGGTCTGGCGCAGCCAGGCCGCGCGTTGTTCGTAGCTCATGCTCAGCCTCCCGCGAAGGCGGTGACGATGTCGAGCTTTCCGCCCTGGACCAGCGGGGTCTGCAGGCCGCCGGTCTTGGCGATGTGCTTGCCGTCGACATAGACGTTGATGTACTTCTTCGGCGCGCTGCGGTCGGCTTCCAGCAGGCGCTGCGACATCGATGGCTCGATCTCGTCCAGCTTGAGCAGGGCGTCGAGCACGGTATCGGCGTGGCATTGGATCGAGGTGGCCCCCTTGGCGAATTTGCGCAGCGGGATCGGCAGGTGTACGTAGACAGTGCTCACATGGACTCCATTCGTTTTGAAGTGTCGAGCCCCGGGGGAGGGGCCGTATTTGGCTTTTTTCTAGGAATGGATTATTTCCAAGTCGTCAGGCCTTGGATATAAGCCGGTCAGCCCATCCCATGCACCCAGTCTGAGAGGACTAGTCCCCTCAGACTATTTCGCTGTTTCCCTGTCGCAGCTAGTCTTCTGGCTGGTCCGGCCCGCCGAAAACGGGGCTGGAGACGCTAAGAACGGGAGAATCGATGTTAGGTTTGTTTCGTAAGAAGCCCAGGGAAGTCGCCAGGTTCGCGGTGAGGTTTCAACCTGGCAACACTGTGCTGGAGCTCAAGCAAGGCGACAACCTGCTCGAAGCCTCCTTGCAGCAGGGCGTCGCGGCGCCCTACAACTGCCGCGTCGGCGCCTGCAAGACCTGCCAGATCCGGGTCGTGGAAGGGCAGCCGAAATCCCTGATCGAACGCGAATATGTGTTCTCGCAAGAAGAGATCGCCGCCGGCGCCTACCTGGCTTGCCAGACCTCGGTGCAGTCCGACATGGTGGTGGCCTGGCATGCGGGCGCGATCGAGGAGACCGCGATCCAGAACGCACGCCTGGTCGAAGTGCGCCGCCTGACGGCGCGCATCCACCGGGTGCAGCTGCGCCTGGACGCGCCGCTGTCCTGGCGCGCCGGCCAGTTCGCGCGCCTGGTGCCGGCCGGGATGCCGGTCGACCCGCGCTGCTACTCGATGGTCGCCTCGGGCGAGAACGAGCAGCTGATCTCCTTCGACATCACCCATTACCCCGACGGCGCGGTTTCGTCCTGGATGACCGATACGGCCAACCTCGGCAGGGAAGTGCTGGTCGAGGCGCCGTTCGGCGAATTCGGGCTCCAGCCCGGCGCCGCCAAGGAACAGCCGGCGCCGCTGCTGTGCATCGCCGGCGGCAGCGGCCTGGGCGCCATCGGCGGCATCATCGCCGGCCATGCGCGCAGCATGGACCGCTCGACTCCCGCCGCCCCGGTGCTGCTGGTGGTCGGGGCGCGCGACCGCGGCGAGATGTACGGCCTGGACGAGCTGCGCCGCGTCGCCGACAGCGCCAACGTGCCGCTCCAGATCGACGTCGTGCTCGACCGCGAACCGGGCGACAGCGGCTGGCAGGGGCGGCGCGGCTACGTGGCCGAGCACCTGCCGCAGATCCTGCGCCAGGCGGCCGAAGGCGATCCGCGCTTCTCCCAGCCGGACGAAGCCTGGCGCGTGCTGCTGTGCGGACCGACCCCGCTGGTGGACACCGCGATCGACGCCCTCAAGGGGGTCGGCCTGCGCGCCGGCCAGATGGCTTTCGACAAATACGAACAGCAGCGCGCCGCCTGAGCGCGGCGCCATCGACCATGTATAAATACTTCAAGCATTCCTACCTCACCTGCTGGATCGTTCCGGCGGCGGCGCTCACGGTCTTCCTGGCGCCGCAGTGGGCCTTCTTCATCCCGGTGGTGATCACCCTGCTCAATGCCGTGGGCGACATCCTGACCCCGCCCGACCGCAGCGTTCCGGAGTACTCGCAGCACTGGATCCTCGACGCGATGGTCTACCTGTACGTGCCCTTCGTCTCGCTCTACCTGTTCAGCGTGATGTGGATCGCCGCGCCCGGCGACCTGCTCGGCCTCTCGGCCTTCGTCGGCCAGCACTTCCCTGTGGATCTGCTGGCGATCAAGGAAGCGGCCGGCCTGCGCGGCCTGCTGGCCAGCACCTTCGCGGTCGGCTACGTGCTGTCCTCGAACCACCTGTACGCCCACGAGCTGGTGCACCGCACCACCGACAAGGTGGCGATGTTCACCGGCCGCTGGCTGCTGGCGATGGTGGGCGACGCCCAGTTCTCGATCTCGCACGTCTACGCCCACCACCGCAACGTCGGCACGGTGTTCGACGCCGCCACCGCGCGCCGCGGCGAGTCGGTCTACAGCTTCTTCCTGCGCTCCACGATCGGCCAGTACGGCGAATCCTGGGGCATCGAAGGCCAGCGCCTGCGCAACCGCGGCAAGGGAATGTTCTCCCTCCACAACCGCGTGCTCACCGGCCTGGCAATGACGGCCGTCCTGTACGGACTGTGGTATTGGGCCGCCGGCCTCGCCGGCGTGGCGGTCTACACCTTCATCATCGTGCTGGCCAAGTTCCTGTTCGAGACCGTCAACTACATCGAGCACTACGGCGTGGTGCGCGTCCCCGGCACCCGGGTCGAACCGCGCCACAGCTGGGACTGCGATACCCGCATGTCCTCCAACGCCTTGCTCAACCTGTCGCGCCACGCCGACCACCACGCCAACGCCCACAAGAAGTACTGGGAGCTGGAGGCTGTCGACACGCCCCTGCAGCTCACTTACGGCTACATCAGCACGATCGTCGTCGCCCTGGTGCCCTTCTGGTGGCATCGCTTCGCGGCGCCGCAGCTGGCCCGCTGGGACCGGTTTTCCGCCACTCCGGAGGAAAAACTCCTGGCGGAAGAAGCCAGCCGGGCCAGCGCCCACCCCGTGTTCATGAGCGCAACCACGAAAGGAAACAGCCAATGTTCGCAAAATATATAGAGAAGGTCGTCCGCTGGCGCTTCCTGGTCATCCTGCTGACCGTGCTCGCCACGGTCTTCATGGTGTCCCAGATGCGCCACCTGAAGGTCATCGTCGATCCCAACCAGATGCTGCCGCAAAAGCATCCGTATGTGATCGGTACCAACTTCGCCGAGAAGGTGTTCGGTTCCAACTATGTGCTGGTGGTGGGCGTCTCGCCCAAGCACGGCGACATCTACCAGCCGGCGGTGCTGGAGCGCGTGCGCGCCATCTCGGAAGGATTGACCCGCCTGCCCAACGTCAAGCCCGAGACCCTGATGAGCGTCGCGGCCAAGCGCGCCAAGGGCATCACCGGGGCGGAGGACGGCCTGGAAGTCAAACCCATGCTGCATGGAGAAGAGATCAATGCGGAATCGATCGCCCATCTCAAGGCCGCGATCGAGCGCAACCCGCTGTACACCGGCGTGGTCGTCTCGGAAAAGCGCGACATGGCGGCCATTTCCATCGCGGTGGAAAAGGGCCCGAAGGGCTTTACCCCAACCCTGGAAGCGGCCTACAAGCTGACCGCCGCGAATACCGATGAACACGTGCAGGTGTCGGTCAGCGGCACGCCGATGTTCGTCTACTACGTCGAAAAATACACCGCGCGCATGGCGCTGCTGTTCCCGATCGCCTTCCTGATCGTCGGCCTGCTGCACCTGGAAGCCTTCCGCACCTGGCAGGGCTTCTTCCTGCCGCTGGTCACGGCCCTGCTGTCGGTGCTGTGGGCGCTGGGCCTGATGGGCATCTCCAAGGTCCCGATGGACGCCTTCAACGCGGTGACGCCGATCCTGATTCTGGCGGTGGTGGCGGGGCACGCGGTGCAGCTGCTGAAACGGTATTACGAGGAATTCGAGATCGCCATCAAGCGCGGCCTGGCCCCCGGCCTGGCCAACCGCGAAGCCGTGATCCGCTCGATGAGCAAGGTCGGCCCGGTGATGCTGGCCGCCGGCTTCGTCGCCGTGGTCGGCTTCCTGTCGCTGATGTCCTTCGAGATCACCACGATCCGCAACTTCGGCATCTTCACCGGCCTGGGCATCCTGTCGGGCCTGGTCATCGAGATGACCTTCATCCCGGCCGTACGCTCGTGGCTGAAGGCGCCCAAGCTGCGCGCGAAGAAGCAGCGCTTCGACGTCCTGACCCCGGTCATCAACCTGGTCAAGCGCGGCGCCGGTCCCCGCGCGGTCGCCAGGACCTGGATCGCCTTCGCCCTGATCGTCGCCGTGTCCGCCTTCGGCATCACCCGCCTGAAAGTCGAGAACTCGAACAAGAGCTTCTTCTCGGCCAGCCTGCCGTTCCAGCAGGACGACCACCTCATCAACGAGCGCATGGCCGGCACCAATACGCTGTACGTGATCTTCGAAGGCAGCGAGCACGACGTGATCAAGGATCCGAAGGTCCTGCACCTGATCGAAGACACCCAGCGCTTCCTGGAAACCCAGCCGGGCATCGGCAAGACCATCTCGGTGGTCGACCTGGTCAAGCGCATGAACCAGGCCATGAACGCCGACGCGCCCGACCAGCTGGCGATCCCGAACAGCCGCGACCTGGTCTCGCAGTTCCTGCTGCTGTACTCGATGTCGGGCGAACCGGCCGACTTCGACCGCTACGTGGACTACAACTACCAGAACGCCAACATCACCGCCTTCGTCAAGTACGACAACAGCGGCGAGATCCAGAAGGTGATCGCGAATACCAAGGCCTTCCTCAAGGACCATGGCGACCCGCGCATCCAGATCCACTTCGGCGGCAGCGTGCCGCAGTCGACCGCGCTGTCGGAATCGCTGGTGAACGGCAAGCTGCAGAACGTGCTGCAGATCGGCCTGGTGATCTTCGCGGTCTCGGCCCTGGTGTTCCGCTCGCTGCTGGGCGCGCTGCTGGTGGTGACCCCGCTGGCCGTCACCGCCGTGGTCAACTTCGGCGTGATGGGCCTGACCGGCATCCCGCTGAACACCCCGAACGCGATCACCGCCCCGATGGCGATCGGCATCGGCGCCGACTACGCGATCTACCTGCTGTACCGCATCCGCGAAGAGCTGGGCCACCACGCCACCCTGGAAGCGGCAATCGACAGCGCACTGGAGTCGGCCGGCCGCGCCATCCTCTACGTGGGCACGGCGATCGCCGGCGGCTACTCGGTACTGATGCTGTCCAAGGGCTTCAACATCCACATCTGGTCGGGCATCCTGATCGTGCTGTCGATGGTGGCCTCGGTGGTCACGACCCTGCTGCTGCTGCCGTCCATGATCCACGTGCTCAAGCCCGGCTTCCTGCGCAAGCAGGCCGCCAGGCATGCGCCGATGGCCGTCCCGGCAGGCAAGGCCGGCACCGCGCTGATGCTGGCCGCCAGCGTCGGCCTGGGCGCCTCGATGCTGCCGCAGGATGCACAAGCCTCCAGCATGCAAGCGAACGAGATCATGGAGAAGAACTTCGTGGCCAACCGTTTCGACGATTCGACCTCGAACGCGACTTTCCAGCTGATTAACAAGAACGGCGACCGCCGCGTGCGCGAGACCTTCGGCGCCACCAAGATGCTGGACAACGCCCTGGACACCAAGCGCGTGACCCGCTTCCTGTCGCCCTCGGATATCAAGAACACGGTGACCCTGCTGGTCGAGAAGAGCGGCGGCGACGACGACATGTGGATCTACCTGCCGGCGATGAAGAAGACCCGCCGCCTGAGCTCGTCCAACAAGAACGAGAGCTTCGTCGGCACCGACCTGTCCTACGGCGACGTGATCGGCCACAAGGTGGGCGACTGGACCCACAAGGTCGTGAAAACCGAGACCGTCGACGGCAAGCAGTGCACCGTGGTCGAGTCGCTGCCGAAGGATGCGAAAGTGGCCGCGCAATCGGGCTACTCGCGCCGCCTGAGCTGGGTCGACAGCCAGTCCTACCTGGCCGTCAAGACCGAGTTCTACGACGAAGCCAGGCAGCTGCTCAAGGTCTCGACCCTGGCCAACATCGTCAACGTCGACCCTGCGCGCCAGCGCTGGCAGCCGATGCACATGGAAGTGCAGAACGTGCAGACGGGCCACAAGACCGTGATCGACTGGAAGGACTTCAAGGCCAACCAGGGTGTCAAGACCGAGTATTTCACGCCACGCTATCTTGAAAAAGAACTGTAATCAGCTTCGGGCCGCCCTCGCGGCCCTTTTCAGCATTCCTGCGCTGGCTGCCGCGCAAGACGTGCAATTCAATGCCTCCCTGACCGTGGGCGCCTGGAGCGGCAACCGCGTGCTGGACGAGCGCAGCGGCGTGCTGGCGCGCGCCGTCGCGGCCAGCGCCGGCGCCGACCTGGCCGACAGCATCCGCCTGAAGGTCGACGCCACCATCTACCAGTTCCCCCAGCAGCGTGGCGATGACACCCGCACCGCCCTGCGCGAGGCCTACCTGCAGTGGGACGGGGAAGCTACCACGGTGCGCCTGGGACCGCAGATCGTGGCCTGGGGCAGGGCCGACCGCGTCAACCCGACCGACAACCTGACGGCGCGCGACTACACCTCGCCGTTCACGGTCGACGAAACCCAGCGCATCGGCGCGCCCGCGCTGAGCGTGACCCGCGAGCTGGGCGAGGCAGGGCGCCTGAGCGTGCTGGCCAAGCGCTTCCGGCCCAGCAAGGGACCGAGCGACAACAATGAACTGGCCCTGCCGGCGCGTCCGCACGATGACGAAACCGAATACGCGCTCAAGTTCGACCACACGGGCGAGTCGCTCGACTGGTCGGTGTCTTACTTCGACGGCCTGGAAAAACTGCGTTCCTTGCAGCTGATTCGCGGGCCGGCCAACCGCATCCTGGGCGCAAGCCGCGGCTATGCCCCGCTGCGCGCCTTCGGCATCGACGGCGCCGCCACGGTGGGCGCCTGGGGCCTGCGCGGCGAGCTGGCGCGCCTGCGCTACCGCGACACCCGCTACGGCGCCACGGACGGCCGCCTGTCGCACTGGTACGGCATCGTCGGCGCCGAGACCAACCTGCCCGGCGCCGCCACGGCCAGCGTCCAGTATTTCTTCCGCCATTTCGGCGAGGCGCCCGTGATCGGCAATATCACGCCGGCGGAAGAAGCGCTGCGGCGCCGCCTGCGCATCGCCAACAACCAGTTTCACACATACCAGGACGGTTTCACGGTGCGCTATGGGCAGCGCCTGTGGAACGACCGCGTCGACTACGAGCTGGTCGGCATGGTGAACCTGCGCGAGCACGACTACGCCATCCGTCCACGGGTGAGCCTGCGCTATTCCGACCACATCAAGTTCTTGGCTGGAGCGGACGTGTTCAAAGGGAAGGAAGAGAGTTTCTTCGGCAGCATCAAGAAAAACACCGTGGCGTTCGCGGAAGTCGTTTTCATCTACTAAGGACATTCCATGCAAGTTCCAGCCAATATCCTGTCGCTCAAGAAGCGTGTCGTGGCCGAGATCGGCGACGATCTGGCCCGCCACGCCCCGGAAGACTCCTGCCTGCTGCTGGACAGCACCGGGCCGAGCTTCACCCGCCAGTACATCGTGCTCAACGCCATCGGCATGGAGCGCCTGGCGCGCTTCGGCGAGATCCATGCCTTCTCGGGCTCGGTGTATGCGCTGTTCGGTTTCCTGGCCTTCGCCACCGGCCGCAACAAGGTGAGCATCGAATCGCTGTGCCACGAGGAAGCCGAGACGGTGTTCCGCAACCAGCACCACGTGGGCCGCTTCTCCGGCCTGCGCTCGATCGGCAAGCTGATGACCGGGCGGCCGGCCTTCGGTACGGTCGATCCGCTGATCGCTTCGCTGGAATACATGTTCGGCGACTTCGTCGACCAGCCTTTCTCCAGCTTCGGCAGCAATATCCACGTCTACCTGGCCGCATCCAAGAACGCGCCGCTGCTGGTGCTGTCGAATAACGAGCGCTGCTCGCCCGAGCTGGAAGCCCTGCGCGCGCTGCCGGTCAAGCAGATCATCGCGATGGCGGCCAACGTGCCCATCGTCTACGGCGGCAGCCGCGCCGGCACGCCTTACTTCGACCCGGTCTACACCAGCCACTACGTGCCGACCCTCAAGCGCATCACCGCCACCGGGCGCCACACCCTGATCTCGACGCCCTGGCGCTCGGGCGAGAAGGACAACCGCCGCTACCTGAACTGCTACCCGAGCGGCAATGCGCGCTGGCTGATGCTGAAGGACTTCGCGCGCCTGGTCAGCGGCCAGCGCAATGTCTCCTGGAGCCGCGACATCTATACCGCGTTCAAGGTCGCCGCCTGAATCCTGCTGAGTAATTCCATGCGGCAATATCGCACCGGCTTGCCGCCATGCCGCATGGGTTTTGCTTGCCATCAGCTGGTTTGATCGGCATCCTTGTGTCTGAGCGCGCGGCAGCGAAGGCCGCCGGCACGACGATGAAAGCTGATGAGACATGACGAGCGAGGCGCCGCTTTACCGGAATCACGTACTGCTGTTGTCGCAGAACTTCACGATCAAGGATAACCAGGACGAGCTGCAGCTGCACGCCCACAAATACGATTTCGACTTCCGGTTTTTCTGCGAAGTCAAAGATTTCGTCAAGGCCGTGGAGGCCGACACCGGCAACAGCCTGTTCGTGATCGACCTCGATGCGCTGCACAA
This sequence comes from Massilia sp. AB1, assembly GCF_018119385.1. NCBI lineage: Bacteria > Pseudomonadati > Pseudomonadota > Betaproteobacteria > Burkholderiales > Oxalobacteraceae > Massilia > Massilia sp. AB1. The sequence continues at coordinate 80,648 of NZ_JAGKSG010000017.1, forward strand.
CATGCAGTCCGACATGGAGGACAAGCGCAAGACCCTGATGCTGGGCGAACTGCTGCAGCGCTTGCCCGCCAATCACTCCTACGTCTACCTGCAAAGCGCGCGCCAGGGCAGCCGCTTCCTGCTGCAGCAGCGCCTGGTCGACAGCAACTGCCTGGCCTATGCCGAGAAGCCGATCCCGAACGACCTGCTGGTCGACAAGCTGTTCAACCTCTTCATCCAGAAAAAGCGGGGCGACCTGATTCGCCTGATGGTGCTCGGCGAGGTCCCGGGCCTGGACGAGGACGCGCTGCTGCGCCGCCGCCTGGAACTGCTGCGCCATACGGACGCCCAGACCCTGCACCTGCGGGTGAAGGACGTCCAGCCCGAGATGGTCCTGATCACCGAAGCGGAGTTCGAGCGCAACGAAGCCATCGTCCGCATCCTCAAGAAGAACGTCGAAGCCGATCCGGTGCGCGAGATCATGCTGCTGCAGCAGCGCCTCGACGCCAACCTGACCAGGCGCGCGCTGGCCGGCGGCTTCGACGCCATCATGCAGGCGACCGAACCGGTGCTGCTGGCCGGGCAGCTGATCAACCGCGCCGACAAGATCCGCGTCAACAAGGACCTGATCGGCAAGGACCGCGCCACCGGGCTGCTGAACAAGGTCGGCCTGCAGAAGAAGGCCCAGGAACTGGTGCGCCAGGCGGCGCGCGAGGAAGTGCCCTTGAGCCTGGGCGTGGTCGACATCGACAAGTTCAAGACCATCAACGACACCTGGGGCCACCATTTCGGCGACATCGTGATCAAGCGCCTGTCGCTGGCGCTGGCCCAGCACGTGGAAGAGGGCGACCTGCTGAGCCGCTTCGGCGGCGAGGAATTCGTGGTGGTGTTCTGGAACACCACCCTGGAGGAAGGGCAGCGCCGCCTGGACGCGATGCGGAGCTCCTTCTGCGCCACCGCTTTCGAGGTCGCGCCCGGCGACGTGCGCCATTTCTCGTTCAGCGGCGGCATGGCCGCCTTCCCCGAGTACAAGAGCGAAAACGAGCTGTTCCTGCGCGCCGATGCGATGCTCTATGAAGCCAAGGAGAACGGGCGCAACCAGGTGTGCATCCGTCCGGTCTAAGCCGGCATCATCTTTTTCTTTCGGAGCCAAGCATGTCGTCATCCAGGCATTCCTCTCGCCGTCCCGCCCTGCCAGGCGGCAAGTCCGCATCCCAGGCGCGCAGGCAGTTCGCCCCGCTCGCCGAGAAACTACAGGCGGCGCGCAGCGTGGCGGCGGCCTGGGAAAACGCACACGATGAAGCCGAGCGCCTCGCCAGGGCCGAGCTCGCTCCCCTGAGTGCAAGCGTCGACCGGCGCCTGAAAGAACTGCTGCTGTTGCTGGACCGCGAACATGGATCGGAGGCGCTCGACGAAGAGGAACGCGTCACGCTGTCCGGTTTCATCTTCGACGGGGCGATCGAGCTGCTGGACGAAGGGGACGATCCCGAGCTGGAAGCATTGTGCGACCGCCACGCCGGCGAACCGCCGTACGACGACGAGGACGACGAGGATGAGGACGAGGACGAGGACGACCGCGCCGGCCGGGAATTGCGGGCGATGCTGAGCGAGGCGCTGGGCGAGGAGATTGACGAAAACATCGACCTGGCTACCCCGGAAGGACGGAGCACGATCCTGGAGCTGCTGGAAGAGGACGAGCAAATGGAACGTGCGCGCGCAGAGCGGCGCCTGGCTGCCATCGAACAGGCAAACGATGTCTGGGCCTCGGACAGCAAGCGAATTGAGGAAATCGTGCAGGCGCTCTCCGCTCGCCTCGGCGTGGCGCTGGAGGCAGCCCCGGCGCAGGACCTGCTGCAGCGCGCCCGTAGCGCCCAGGAGGCTGGCGACCTGGCCGGCCTGCTGGAGGTGCAGTTCGAGGCCGAGCAGCTGGGCCTGGCGGAGCGCCTGAGCGAAAAGCAGCTGGCCGAGTGCGTCAAGTTGCTGAAAGAAGAACTCAAGTTCCTGGAGCGCGAGACCGCCGCCATGGAAAGCGAGGCGGCGCGCATTCTTGGCCCGGGCGGGGACCCCGCCCAGCGCCTGCTTCCCGGCATGCTGCTGATCGAGCTGGGGGCCGATATCGAGGAGCTGAAGGAACAGGACGCCCAACTGCAGCGCGACCTGGCCACGCTGCACAATCCGGCGAAACTGAAAGCCTGGATCCGGGCGCTCGACGACTTCGGCGACGATCCGGACTGAGAGCCAGGACCTGGTTCGTCAAGCCGCCCGTGCCGTCAGCGCCCGAACAGGAAGCTGGCGTGGCGCGACCGGCGCCGCCGCGTGCCCATGTTCCAGCTGGAACACGCTGGCCACCTCGGCCAGGTGGCGCGCCTGTTCCGACATCGCCTGCGAGGCGGCGGCCGCTTCTTCCACCAGGGCCGCGTTCTGCTGGGTGCCCTGGTCCATGCCGGTGATGGCGAGGTTGATCTGGTCGATGCCGGCGCTCTGCTCGCGGCTGGCGGCCAGGATCTCGCTCATGATGGCGGTGACGCGCTTGACGCTGTCGACCACCTCGGTCATGGTCATCCCCGCTTCGCTCACCAGCTTGCTGCCGACGTCGACCTGTCCGACCGAGTCGCCGATCAGTTCCTTGATTTCCTTGGCGGCGGCGGCCGAGCGCTGCGCCAGGTTGCGCACTTCCGAGGCCACCACGGCAAAGCCGCGCCCTTGTTCGCCGGCGCGCGCCGCTTCCACCGCCGCATTCAGCGCCAGGATATTGGTCTGGAAGGCGATGCTGTCGATCACGCCGATGATGTCGACGATCTTGCGCGAGGAGGCGTCGATCGCGCCCATGGTGTCGACCACCCGCGCCACCACCGCACCGCCCTTGGCCGCGATGTTCGAGGCGTTGAGGGCGAGCTCGTTGGCTTCGCGTGCGTTGTCGGCGTTCTGGCGCACCGTGGCGGTCAGCTCTTCCATCGAGGAGGCGGTTTCTTCCAGCGAGCCGGCCTGCTGCTCGGTGCGTTCCGACAGGTCCTGGTTGCCGGCCGCGATCTGGCCCGAGACGCTGGCGATGGTCTGGGTGCCGTGGCGCAGCTCGCCGATCACGCGCGCCAGGTTGTCGCGCATGGTGCGCATCGCGTGCAGCAGGCTGCTGTCGTCGCCCGCGCGCAGGTCGATCGCCACCGCCAGGTTGCCGGCGGCGATCTCGGAGGCCAGGTGCTGGGTCTCGGCCGGTTCCGCGCCCAGCTGGAGGCTCAGGCGGCGGTAGACCGCGAACAGCCCGCCCGCCACCAGCAGCACCGAGGCCAGCAGCAGCAGGACGGCGACCAGGAAGGCCTGGCGGCTCGCTTCCTCGGCCTTGGCCACGGCTTGCCCGGTGCGCTCGTCCAGCAGGCCGAGGAAGGCGTCGACCGGCTTCATGATCTGGGCCTTGAAGCGGTGGTAGTCGTCGCTGTGCAGCAGCTTGCGCGCCATTTCCATGTCCGGGCCGTCTTTTTCCACGAAGCGGCCGCTGCCGTCGTCGAACAGGCCCTTGACCGCGTTCATGGCCACCACTTCGGTCTTGACCAGGGCGTTGGAGTTGTTCTCGGCTTCCTTGAGCTTGGCGAACTCCTGCTCCGAGAAACCGGCCCGTTTCATCAGCTCGGACAGGGCGATGGTCTCGCCGCCCGGGCGCGGCATGCTTTCGCCGGCCGCCACGAAGTCCCAGTAGATGCGCTCGTAGTTCTGCGGGCGCGGCTTCTTGCCGCTGCGAATGTCCAGGATCTCGAGGTATTGCTGCTCGTACTTGGCGTCGCCCGTGACCACGTAGGTGCGCGCCAGGCGGGTGAGGTCGTCCGAGCTCTGGCGCAGCTCGTCGGCCAGGATATAGGACTGGTAGCGCGCCTCGTTGGCGAGCGACACCTGCGCCTGGGTCTGGCGGACGCGGTAGAGGGCGCCGCCGAACAGGAGTGCGAGAACGACCCAGCCCAGCAGGGCGAGGGTGAAGGTTTTTTTCATTGTCCAGGTTGTCATTTTTCTCTTTGTGGTCGAAGCTGGTTCAAGGCGCTTTTTGCGGCGGGCAGACTACCATGAGTTAGTTCCTATTGGAAACTAATAGAAGGAATAGCTTTCAGGCATTAGACAATGGCGCGGCCGCACAGGATGTCGGCTGGCGCAAGGACCCGCGAACTGTACCCGGCGCGGGTGGTCACACTTTGGCCGGCGTCCCGTCCGGTCCACATCGAGGAGGTCTTCATGAGTCAACCCACGCAGCCGTCCCAGCCGGCAGGCCAGCCCGCCCCATCCACCGCCCAGCCTGCCGCCCAGCCGGCGACAGCCACCCCCGATTTCGACGCCATCAAGCGCCGCCAGCAGGCCACCTGGGCCAGCGGCGATTTCGCCGTGATCGGCGTGACCCTGCAGATCGTCGGCGAGAACCTGGCCGAGTCCGCGGACATCCGTGCCGGCGAGCGGGTGATCGACATCGCCGCCGGCAACGGCAACGCCACCCTGGCCGCGGCCCGCCGCTTCGCCCAGGTGGTATCCACCGACTATGTGCCGGCGCTCCTGGAGAAGGGACGGCTGCGCGCCGCCGCAGAGGGCCTGGCGGTCGAGTTCCGCGAAGCCGACGCCGAGGCCTTGCCCTTTGCCGACGGCAGCTTCGACGCGGCCCTGTCCACCTTCGGCGTCATGTTCGCCCCCAACCATGCGCGCACGGCCGGCGAGATGCTGCGCGTGGTGCGCGAGGGCGGCCGCATCGCCTTCGCCAACTGGACGCCGGAAGGCTTCCTCGGCCAGCTGTTCAAGACCATCGGCAAGTACGTGCCGCCGCCGGCGGGCCTGCAGTCGCCGCTGCTGTGGGGCAAGGAAGACCATGTGCGGAGCTTGTTCGGGGTGCATGCCGGCGACGCCCGATTCGAGCGCCGGATCTTCAACTTCCGCTACGAATCGCCGGCGCACATGCTGCAGGTGTTCCGCGACTTCTACGGTCCCACCCATATGGCCTTCCGCAACCTGGACCAGCAAGGGCAGCGCGCCCTGGAGCAGGATGTCCTGGCCTTGTTTGAAGGCGCCAACACGGCCGGGCCGGGCGCGCTGGTCATTCCGGCCGAGTACCTGGAAGTCGTGGTCAACAAGGGCGCTGCGTCCCTGCACTGAAGGCGGATGCGGCGACAGCGCCGCCGGATCCGTGGTCCAATACGCCGTGGTCCCCCGGGAGCACGGCGGGACATCCTGTTTTCCGAACACGCGAAGGAAGATCATGACGGACACATTCAAGGCCGGCGACAAGGTGGAGTGGAAGTCGGCGCAAGGCGTGGTGCGCGGCACGGTCAAGAAAAAGCTGACCTCGCCCACCGACATCAAGGGGCACCACGTCGCCGCATCGAGCGAGCATCCGGAATACCTGGTCGTCAGCGACAAGACCGGCGCCGAAGCGGCGCACAAGGCCGAGGCCCTGAAAAAGCGCTGATAGTCTGTCCCGGCAGTACAATCGCAGGCATCTCATCCAGGAAGATGTCCATGCGTTCAACTGCCTTGCTGCTGTCGTCGTTTCTTCTTTCCGTCCCCCTCGCACAGGCCCAGTCCGAGATCCGGATCGGCAGCGCCTCGCCCCTGTCCGGACCCGGCGCCCACCTGGGCAAGGACATCGAGAACGGCGCCCGCATGGCGGTCGACGACCTGAATGCGAAAGGCGTCACGATCGGCGGCAAGAAGCTCAAGTGGGTGCTGCAGGCCGAGGACGACGGCAGCGACCCGAAGACCGGCACCGCGGTGGCGCAGAAGCTGGTCGACGCGGGCGTGGTGGCCGTGGTGGGCCACCTGAATTCCGGCACCACCGTGCCCGCCTCGAAGCTGTATGCGAGCGCCGGCATTCCCCAGATCTCGCCGGCCGCCACCACGCCGCTCTACACCCAGCAGGGATATCGAACCGCCTTCCGCGTGGTCGCCAACGACAAGCTGATCGGCCGCGCCCTGGCGCGCCAGGCGGTCGACAGGCTCAAGGCGAAGAAGATCGCCGTCATCGACGACCGCACCGCCTTCGGCCAGGGACTGGCCGACGAATTCGTGCGGGCCGTGAAGGCGGGCGGCGCCGCCGCCATCGTCAGCCGCCAGTTCACCCACGACAAGGCAAGCGATTTCAGCGCCATCCTGACCCAGATCCGCGCGCGCCAGCCGGACGTGATCTTCTACGGCGGCATGGATGCGGTGGCGGGACCCATGCTCAAGCAGATGAAGGCGCTCGGCATCCAGGCCAGGCTGGTGGCGGGCGACGGCGTCTGTTCCGAGAAGCTGCCGCAGCTGGCCGGCGACGCGCTGGGCGAGGACAAGGTGTGGTGCGCGGTGGCCGGCGGCGTCGAGCAGGCCGGCGAAGCCGCCTTCGCCGCCTTCGGCGAACGCTACCGGCAGCGCTACGGCTACCCGCTGCAGACCTATGCGCCCTATGCCTACGATGCGGTCATGGTGTTCGCCGCCGCCATGCAGCAGGCACAGTCCAGCGCGCCGGCCCGCTTCCTGCCGGCGCTGGCGAAGATCGAGCATGCGGGCATCACCGGCCCCATCGCCTTCGACGCCAGGGGCGATTTGCGCGACGCGGCACTTACCCTGTACACCTACCGCCAGGGCAGGAAGACCAAGCTGCAGGTGCTGCGCGCCCAATAAAGCAGCGGCCGGCGCATTTTTCATACGGCCTGTATTGACGGGCCTTGTTGCGCTTTTCCGTCACCCTCTCCATGCATATCCAAATGCGCTTGGCAGCGCCACGCCCGTGGATTAGGATCGCTCGGTTCACAACAACAACCATATTGGAGAGAGACATGAAGCGTCGTTTGTGCAGCAGTCTGATTGCGGGCTTGTTTACGGTCGCCGCCCACGCCGGTGCGCATGATGGCGCGCATGATGCCGCCCCTGCGCCCATGCCTGCGCCCGCGGCAAGCGCCGGCGCGGTATCGGGCATCGACGTCGCGTCGATGGACCGCGGCGTGCGCGCGCAGGACGATTTCTTCCGCTACACCCAGGGCGGCTGGCTGAAGAACGTGGACATCCCGTCCGACCGTTCCAGCTGGGGCGCTTTCAACATCGCCCAGGACAAGGTGGAGCAGCAGCTGCGCACGATCGTCGAGCAGGCCGCCGCCGCCAGGGACGCGGCGCGCGGCTCCGACGCCCAGAAGATGGGCGATTTCTACACCAGCTACCTGGACGAGAAGCGCCGCAACGAGCTGGGCCTGGCGCCCCTGAAGGCGGAGCTGGCGCGGGTCGCGGCCCTGCAGGACAAGCGCGCGCTGGCCGCGCTGATGGCGCGCTTTTCGCGCATCGGCGCCGGCAGCCCGCTCGACATGGCGGTCCACCAGGACAACAAGGACTCCACCCGCTACATCGTCGACATCGTGCAGTCCGGCCTCGGCATGCCCGACCGCGACTACTATCTCTCCACCACCGACGCGCGTCTGAAGGACATCCGCGCCAAGTACCAGCAGCATGTCGAGAAGATGCTGGCGCTGGCCGGCCATGCCGACGCCGCGGCCAAGGCGGCGCAGATCGTGGCGCTGGAAACCGAGCTGGCGCGGGTGCAGTGGAGCGCGGTCGAGAACCGCGACCCGGTCAAGGCCTACAACAAATACAGCCTGGCGCAGATGCCGGGCCTGACTCCGGGCTTCGACTGGAACGCCTACCTGGAAGGCGTGGGCGCCAAGGGCAAGATCGACTCCCTGATCGTCAGCCAGCCGAGCTACCTGTCCGCGCTCGACAAGCTGATCGCGGCCACCGCGCTGCCCGTGTGGAAGTCCTACTTCGAATTCCGCCTGCTGAGCGCCTACGCTCCCTACCTGTCGCAGCCCTTCGTGGACGAGAGCTTCGCCTTCCGCGGCGCCGTGCTCTCGGGCGCCAAGGTCAACCGCCCGCTGGAAAAGCGCGCGATCGCCGAGATCAACCGCAACCTGAGCGAAGTGGTGGGCAAGGCCTACGTAACCCAGCACTTCCCGGCCGAGCGCAAGCAGCAGGTCGAGGAGATGGCCAGGAACTTCATTGCCGCCTTCGGCGAAGGCATCGAGATGCTCGACTGGATGACCCCGGAGACCAAGAAGCAGGCCCAGTTGAAGCTGTCCAAGATCAGCGTCAAGATCGGCTACCCGGACAAGTGGCGCGATTATTCCGGCCTGGACATCGTGCGCGGCGACCTGGTCGGCAACGTGATGCGTGCGCGCGAGTTCGGCCATGCCTACGAGGTGAACCGCCTGGGCAAACCGGTCGACCGCAGCGCCTGGGCCATGTCGCCGCAGACCGTCAACGCCTACTACAACCCGGAGCTGAACGAAGTCGTGTTCCCGGCGGCGCGCCTGCAGTATCCGCTGTACGACGCCAGCGCCGAACCGGCGGTGAACTACGGCGCGGTCGGCATTTCGATCGGCCACGAGATCAGCCACGCCTTCGACGACCAGGGCGCACAGTTCGACGGCGACGGCAACCTGCGCAACTGGTGGACCAGGCAGGATGCGGAGCAGTTCGCGGCGCGCGGCAAGGTGCTGGTGGCGCAGTACGGCGCCTACAGCCCGCTGCCGGGCTACCACCTGAACGGCGAACTGACCCTGGGCGAGAACATCGCCGACAACGCCGGCGCGATCATGGCCAGCCGCGCCTACAAGATCTACCTGAAGGGCAAGCCGGGCCCGGTGATCGACGGCTTCACGGCCGAGCAGCGCCTGTTCATGGGCCTGGCCCAGGCGCGCCGCGGCAAGGCGCGCGACGCCAGCCTGATCGCCCAGATCAAGGCCGATCCGCATTCGCCGGCCGAGTTCCGCGTCAACGGCAGCCTGCGCAACCATCCGGGCTTTTATGAAGCCTTCGATGTGAAGCCGGGCGACAAGATGTACCTGGCGCCCCAGGATCGTGTGATTTTCTGGTAAGCCCTGTTTGCTGCCGGCAGGTTTTCGTACTTCTCGCTCAACGAAATATTGTCGGCAGCAAATTAAATTGACTGGAGGTTACATTTCCGGTGTCGAATAATTTAACAAAAGCAAGCAAAAGGTTTGACTAAAAAATAATTTCTTGTTTGATATCAATCAGATAAGTTACTGGCACATTTCATGCTCAGGTGACTTTCCGTAACACCTTAAAACTTAATGTCACTATCTGATGGGAGATCAACATGAAATTCTGCAAAGTTCTGCCGGCTCTGCTGTTCGTCGCAGCTGCTGGTTCGGCCCAGGCTGCACCGCTGATCAACGGCGGTTTTGAAGACGGCAATACGAATGGTTGGACGACCGGCGGCGGCGGCCGCTGGGACGTGGCAAACCCTCTGGTGCCGGCGGACTTTCTTCCTGGCGGCTCGCAATACGAGGGGCCGTCGCCACGTTCCTCCATCATCACCGCCGGCACTGTCGACCCGATCGTCGGTGCAGCCCTGGGCTCGACCGTCTACTCGGGCGGCTATTCCTACCGTGCCGAAGACACCACCACCGGCGGCTACGCTTCGGTGATCAGCCAGAAGGTGCTGAACTACACCGAGAGCGACATCTTCTTCGCATGGAAAGCCGTGATCGAGGGCGCCCACGATCCGAGCGAATCGGCATTGATGGTCATCGAGCTGCGTGACGACACCACCGGCCAGCTGCTCATCAGCCGCGTGTACGACGGCGGCGGCGGCGTGGATGGCCGCTTCAGCGCCCTCGGCAACTACTTCTACACCCCGCAATGGCAGATCGAGCAGCTGTCCATCGATGCTTCGCTGTCGGGCCACGATTTCACGATCTCCCTGCTGGCAGCCGATTGCCAGCCGACCGGCCACCTGGGCTATGCCTATATCGACGGCTTCGGCGGCGAACTGCCGCCGCCGGGCGACGTGCCGGAACCGGCCAGCGCAGCCCTGCTGATGCTGGGCGCCGGCACCCTGGCGGCAGTGCGCCGTCGCAAGCAGGCGAAGGCTTAAGCCTTACCCGACGCAGCCGACACACGAATGCCAACCCTACGGGGTTGGCGTTTTTGTTGGAAACAAGGCTCAGCTCAGCGCCGGATTGCCGGCGGTCCTGGCGCCGGCGCTGGCCGGATAGCACTGGAAGGCTTCCACGGCAACATTGGTGTCCAGGAACTCGCGGAAGGCCGCGATGCGCCCGTCCCGGATCGTGAAGATGTGCACCCAGTCGCTCTCGAAATCCATGCCCGTATCTTTCGCGGTCCAGGCGCCATGCCCCAGCACCACCACCTTGTCGCCCTGGGCGATGAATTCCTTCGGGGCGTATTCGCGCACCGCCTGCATCTCGCCGAGCGTGCGGAAGAATTCGGCCACCTGGTCGCAGCCGTGGCGCTTGCCGGTGAAGGGCAGGCCCGGCACGTCCGGCAACTCCCATTCGACCTGGTCTTCCATGCAGGCCAGCACCTGGTCGAGTTCGTCACGCCCATAGGCCGCGTAGGCTTGCTGGATCATCTGGACATTCTGCTGCTCGTTCATGAGAACCTCCTGTGGGTGAATTTCCAGTATGTGCCAGGAAGCGCAGCCGTCAAGGAGAACCCGTCACGGCGGGCGCGACCTATGTTACTGTGGCCGCCTTGCTATTTCTTATTGCAATGGAGACCGCATTGAAGAACGCTACCCTTGTACTGATGGGGCTGGCTGCAGCCCAGGCCGCCTACGCCGCCGATGGCCCCAGCTTCGATCCCAAGCGCCTGGCCCAGGACGTGAAGGTCCTGTCCTCGGACGCATTCGAAGGCCGCGGCCCGAATACGGCGGGCGAGAACAAGACCGTCGACTACCTGGTGCAGGAATTCAAGGCCGCCGGCCTGAAGCCGGGCGGCGACCTGGCGGGCGGCAAGCGCGCCTGGACCCAGGACGTGCCGCTCGGCCGCTTCGAGATCAAGGGACCGGTCAAGCTGACCCTGACCGAGGGCGGGACCAGCCGCACGCTGGCGCAAGGCCCCGACATGGCGGTGCGCGCCTCGATGAGCGGCCTGAAGCAGGTCTCCTTCAAGAACGCGCCGCTGGTCTTCGTCGGCTACGGCGTTACCGCGCCGGAGCGCAAGTGGGATGACTTCAAGGGCGTGGACCTGAAGGGCAAGCTTGCCGTGGTCCTGATCAACGATCCGGACTTCGAGACCGGGCAAGGCGAATTCGGCGGCAAGGCCATGACCTATTACGGCCGCTGGACCTACAAGTATGAAGAGATGGCGCGCCGCGGCGCGCTCGGCACCATCATCGTGCACGAGACCGCGCCCGCTTCCTACGGCTGGCCGACGGTGCAGAACTCGAACACCAACGTGATGTACGACGTGGTGCGCAAGGAGCCGCGCAAGTCGCATGCGCCGATGGAAGCCTGGATCCAGCGCGACCTGGCGGCCGGCATCTTCAAGGCGGCGGGCCTGGATTTCGACGCGGCCAAGAAGCAGGCCCAGTCCCGCGATTTCAAGCCGGTCGAGCTGAAGGGCGTGAGCCTGTCGGCCGACTACGCGGTGGACACCCAGGTCATCAAGTCGAAGAACGTGGTGGCGATCCGCGAAGGCAGCAAGCAGCCGAAGCAGGTCGTGATGTACAGCGGCCACTGGGACCATCTTGGCGTCGGCCAGCCCGACGCCAAGGGCGACAAGATCTACAACGGCGCGATCGACAACGCGACCGGGATCGCCGCCATGCTGGAGCTGGCGCGCGCCTACGGCAAGCAGCCCGCGCCCCAGCGCAGCGTCGTGTTCCTGGCGGTGACGGCGGAAGAGAAGGGCTTGCTGGGCTCCGAATACTACGCCTCGAATCCGCTGTATCCGCTGGCCTCGACGGTGGCCCTGATCAACATGGATGCGCTCGGCCCGCGCGGTCCCGCACGCGACTTCAACATCTCGGGCAGCGCGAAGCTGGAGCTGCTCGACCGCCTGGTGGCCAAGGCCAGGCAGTGGGACATGCGCCTGTCGCCGGATCCCAAGCCGGAGGCGGGCTACTTCTTCCGCTCCGATCACTTCCCCTTCGCCAAGCGCGGCGTGCCGGCGATTTCCTTCGGTTCCGGCAACGATTGGGCCGATGGCGGCGTCGCGGCCGGCAAGGCGGCGGAAGAGGCCTATACAGAGAAGAACTACCACCAGCCTTCGGACGAATTCGATCCGGCCTGGACCTTCACCGGCATGGCGCGCGACCTCGAGGTGCTGTACGCGCTGGGTTCCGAACTGGCCAATTCGACGGCCTGGCCGAACTGGGCTGCCGACTCGGAATTCCGCGCGGCGCGCGACAAGTCCGCTGCAGAGCGTAAATAGTAAATAGCCAGACAACTCAGGCTGGAGCACGAAACGCCACCGTTTTCGGTGGCGTTGTTATTTTCTGTCATGACACCCCACGTTTAAAACCACCGTTCCTACCTGCCCGACGCTGTGCTGCGGCGCTCAAGCAACACTCGTTCAAGATTTCGTGATTTCTCTGAAGAATCAAAAGTATCCACGTGGTAATATTTTCCGAATTGTGAAGCGACCTTGTCACGTATGACACGCTTGCGCAGTCCCGGTGGCCTTCCAGCATCTCCCACCGGTAGTCTCCACCTTCCGTGAACCCGAAGGAAACACTTCCAAGCAGCGAAGACCCGTTGACCGGGCCCGGCTGTTGGCGCTGGATGATTTTCACTGGGAGCCGGACTTGTCAGAAGCCGCAGAAAACGATGGTAGGGAGCATACGGGGCCGCGTGCGTCCGGCACTGGTGGCCAGGCGAGAACGCGCGTGACGCATGCCCTGGCCGGCCTGCGGGCAAGGCAGCCGGCCATCCTGCTGGCCTGCCTGCTGCCGGCGCTGTGGCTGGTGGCCGCGGCCTTCCTGCAGCATGTGCGCGAGCAGGCGCTCGTCGATGCGGGTACCGACACCGGCAACCTGGCCCGGATCATGGCCGAAGAGACCCAGTCCTCGGTGCGGGCGGTCGAACGGACCCTGGTCGACCTGCGCGAGCGGTGGCTGGAGGAACCCGCGAATTTCGCCGGCAAGCTGCGCCTGCGCCAGTCGCAACTCGACGAGACGACCACCGTCTGGATCAGCATCCTCGACGCCGACGGCAGGCTGGTGTTCACCAACCGCGGCGTCGAGGCGGGGAAGGTCGACCTGAGCGACCGGGACTATTTCACCGCGCTGCGCGACGCCACGCGCGACCGCCTGACCGTCAGCGAGCCCCTGACCGGGCGTGTTTCCGGGCGCCGCGGCATCGTGTTCGCACGACCCGTGATCAGGAACGGACGCTTCGCCGGCGTCATCGCGCTGTCGGTGGCGCCCGATTACTTCCTGCGCTTTTCGCACAAGATCGTACTGGGGAACGACTCGGTGATCTTGCTCGCGCATGCGGGCGGACAGGTGCTGGCGCGCTCGCCGGCGCCGCCCGATGGCGAAAGCCGCAGCATGGACAAGGCGCCGTTCATCGAACCGGCTGCTCCTTTGTCGGGCGTGTTCCGCATGGCTTCTCCCATCGATGGCCTCGAACGCCAGTATGCGTGGCATAGCTTGCCCCAGTATGGCCTGACGCTCGCGATCGGCCGCTCGCTCGAGGCGGTGCTGGCGCCGTACTACCGCGTGCGCCAGGCGGCCGCGTGGAGCACCGGCATCCTGACCCTGGTGCTGGTGTGGACCGCCTGGGTGATGCTCAGGGGCCTGCGCGAACGCGACGCGGCGCGCCAGGCGGCGGAGCAGGCGGCGCGCGAAGCGCAGGCGGCCGAGAGCCTGTTCCGCAGCGACCAGCGCTTCGGCAGCCTGGCCGATGCGATGCCCCAGATCGTCTGGACGGCGGAGCCCGACGGCGTCGTCGATTACGCCAACGACCTGTCGCGCACCTATTCCGGCCAGGCCGACCTGTTCGGACCCGGCCAGGGCTGGACCCGGATCCTGCACCCGGACGACATCGCGCCCACCCTGGCCGCCTGGCGCGCCGCGGTGGACAGCGGCGAGGTGTTCGAGACCGAATACCGCATCTTCAGGGCCGCCGACAGCAGCTACCGCTGGCACCGGGTGCGCGCCATGCCGATCCGCGACGACGGCGGCGCTATCGTCAAATGGTATGGCAGCGCCACCGACCACCACGACAGCAAGCTGGCGAACGACCGCATCGCCCGCCTGGCCGCCAGCCTGGGCACGATTCTCGAATCCATCACCGACGCCTATTATTCGCTCGACGCCGAGTGGCGCTTCACCTACGTGAACAAGGAAGCCGAGCGCCTGCTGAACCGCACGCGCGAGTCGCTGCTCGGGAAAAGCCTGTGGGACGAGTATCCGGAGCTGGTCGGCAGCATGATCGAGCAGGAATACCGGCGCGCGGCCGGCGAGGGCAACACGGTCGCCTTCGAGTTTTTTTATGCGCCCAGCGCCTGGTGGTTCGCGGTGCGGGTGTCGCCCTCGAGCGAGGGCGTGACCGTGTATTTCGACGACATCACCGAACGCCGCAGGCTGCGCGTGTTCAAGGATGAGCAGACCAGGCTGCTGGAACAGATCGCTGCCGGCGCCATGCTGCTCGACGTGCTGGAGGCGGCGGCCCACATCATCGCCGCCTCCGACCCGCTGGCCGGCTGCGCCGTCATGCTGCTCGGCGAGAACGGGGAGCGCCTGCATCATGCGGTGGCCTCCGGCCTGCCGGAGGGGCTGGGACAGGCCCTCGACGGTACGCCGGTCGGCGAACAGGCCTTGCCCTGCGGCCGCGCCGCGCTGGCGCGCCGCCCCGTGATCGCCGCCGACATGCGGGGCGAGCCGGCATGGCAGGACGGCGGGCCGGCCGCGCTGGCGCCGGCGGTGCGGGCCTGCTGGTCCTATCCCATCCTGTCCAGCAGCGGCGAGGTGTTCGGCACCATCGACGTGTACACCCAGGCGGCGCGCCCGCCGGTGCCGGTCGAACTCGAGATCCTCGGCTCCTGCGCCCATACGATCAGCATCGCCATCGGACGCGAGCGCGCCGAGCACCAGGCGCGCCAGAGCGAGGAAAGGCTGCGGCTGAAGCGCCGCGCGCTCGAAGCGAGCGCCAATCCGATCGTGATCCGCAGCGCCCAGGCGCCGGACTATCCGGTCGAATACGTCAACCCGGCATTCGAGCGCGTGACCGGCTATCCGGCGGCCGAGGCGATCGGAAAATCGCTCGTGTTCCTGCTGGGCGACGACCGCGAGCAGGAGGCCATCGCCGAGCTGGATGCGGCCCTGGCGCAGCAGCGCGAAGGCCATGCCGCGGTCCGCACCTACCGGCCCGACGGCAGCCTGGTATGGATGGAATGCTACTGCTCGCCGGTGCGCGACGCCGGCGGCAAGGTGACCCACTTCCTGAACGTCATGTACGACATCAGCGCCGCCAGGCAATACCAGGCGGAACTGGAGTACCAGGCTCACTACGATGCGGTGACCGGCCTGGCCAAGCGCTCGCTGCTGGCCGCCCGCGCCGGCGCCGCCATCGCCAGGGCGGTGCAGCAGGGCAGCTGCGGCTGGCTCGCCTGCGTCAACCTGGACCGCTTCAAGCTCGTCAACGAAACCCTCGGCCACCAGGCCGGCGACATGGTGCTGCAGCGGATCGGGCAGCGCGTGCAGGGCCTGCTCGCCGCCGGCGACACGGCGGCGCGCGTCGGCGGCGACGAGCTCATGCTGCTGTTCGCCGACGGCATGGACGAGGAAACGGTGCTGGCCAGGGTCGAGCGCATCCAGGAAGCGATCGCGGCGCCGCTGCCGGTCAACGGGCAGGACTATTTCCTGAGCTCGAGCGTGGGCCTGGCCGCCTATCCGGACGACGGCGAGGACGCCGAGACTCTGATGAAGAACGCCCGTGTCGCGATGCGGCGGGCGAAGGAAGCGCGCAGCAATCACCCGCAATTCTTTACCGCCGCCATGAACGCGGACGCCGGCGACCGCCTGCGCCTCGAGCGCGACCTGCGCCATGCCCTGGAGCGCGGCGAGCTGCTGCTGCATTTCCAGCCCCAGGTCGATGCGCGCACCTGTCGCATCGTGGGCATGGAAGCCCTGCTGCGCTGGCGCCACCCGGAACTGGGCATGGTGGCCCCCGACCGCTTCATCCGCATCGCCGAGGAGACCGGCCTGATCGTGCCGATCGGCGCCTGGGTCATGCGCACCGCCTGCGCCCACGCCAAGCAGTGGCAGTGGCTGGTGCCGGGGCAGCTGCGGGTGGCGGTCAACCTGGCGGCCAGCCAGCTCTATCACGACGACCTGGTCGGCCTGGTGGGTCGGACCCTGGCCGACACCGGCCTGGACGCCGATTGCCTGGACATCGAACTGACCGAGAGCCAGGTCATGGCCGACGTCGACCACGCGCTGGACGTCATGCAGCGCCTGAAGGCGATGGGCGTCAAGCTGTCGCTGGACGATTTCGGCACCGGCTATTCCAGCCTTTCCTATCTCAAGCGCTTCCCGATCGACGTCCTCAAGATCGACAAGTCCTTCGTGCGCAACCTGACCACCGACGCCGACGACGCCGTGATCGCGCGCTCGATCATCACGCTGGGCCAGAGCCTGCAGCTGCAGGTGATCGCCGAAGGCGTCGAGACCGAGGAGCAGTTCGCCTATCTGCGCCGGCACCGCTGCGACCAGATCCAGGGCTATTACTTCAGCCGCCCGCTGGCGGCCGAGGACTTCGAGCGCCTGCTGGCCGGGCAGCAGGCGATGCCGCAGGTGGCGGAGGAAGCCTGCGGCCAGCCGACCCTGCTCATCGTCGACGACGAAGAGAACGTGGCGGCCTCCCTGCACCGGCTGCTGCGGCGCGACGGCTACCGCATCCTGCGCGCCAAGTCGGGTGCGGAAGGGCTGGCGCTGCTGGCGATGAACCAGGTGCAGGTGGTGCTGTCGGACGAGCGCATGCCCGGCATGAGCGGCACCGAATTCCTGGCGCGGGTCAAGGCGATCTACCCGGACACCATCCGCATCATGCTGTCGGGTTACACCGCGGTCGACGCCATCATCGCGGCCACCAACAGCGGCTCCGTGTTCCGCTTCCATGCCAAGCCCTGGGACGACGAGGCCATGCGCGCCAGCATCGCGGAAGCCTTCCGCTATCACTGGCTCATCAACGGCAACGGCCTGGCGCACGCCGCCAGCCCGCCGGCCAAGCAAGTACTGTGAACACCATGTCTTCACATTTCACCCTTCTTCGACAATCCTTGCGACAGCTTCGCCAGGTGAAGCTGCCGGCCATCGTCTTCGCGGCGGGTTTCGCCGCCTCGGCCTGGGGCTATTTCGCCGGCGCGCGCCACAGCGAGGCGGAGCAGATCGCGCAGCTGCAGGAGACGGCCGAGAATTACGCCTTCCTGTTGCGTAACCGCCTGGAGCTGTACGAGGGCGCGGACCGCGCCCTGGGCGCCTTCTTCAGCGCGTCGAGCAGCATCGATGCCGAGGAATTCGACAATTACATCGGCGCCAGCCGGGTGTTCGAGCGGCTGGAGGGCGCCAGTTCCTTCGGCTACCTGCCCAAGGTGCCGGCTGCGGATGCCGGACGCTTCGAGGCGGAAGCGGCGCGGACCTTCCCCGGCTACCGCATCTCGGACCAGCGGGCCGGCGCCGACGCCTGGTATCCGCTGTACTACGCCGTGCACGGCACCGATCCGACCCGGGCGGGGCGCCTGCGCGGCGCCGATTTCTCCTCGGTTCCCGAACGCTGGGCCGCGATGCAGGAAGCCGCCCGCCGCGACGAGCCGGTGGCGACCGCCGTGCACCCCGCGCTGCGCCATGCGGCCCACCGTCCCGTGGTCCTGATCTTTTCGCCTGTGCGCAGCATGCGAACGCCCTCCGCCGCGGATGGGCAGGCGCGCGGCGGGCTGAAAGGCTTCGTCTTCTCCGCCATGTATGTCGACCGCCTGTTCCTCGGCTTCGATCATGGACGGCTGGCGAGCCTGTTCGACGTCGAGGTCTTCGACGGCAGCCTGGCGCGCGAGCACCTGCTGTTCGACAGCGACGGCGTCTCCCATGCGCTGAAGGCCGACGCCGCCCAGCTGCTCGCCCACCGCGCCGAGATCCCGGTGGCCAACCGTACCTGGCTGCTGCACTTCTACGCCAAGAAGGCCTCGCTCGCGTCGAAGGCCGCCTGGGCCGGCACCACGGTGCTGGCGATCGGCCTGCTGCTGACCCTGGTCGCCAGCTACGGCGTGGCGGCCTGGCCGCGCTACGTGTCGCGCCAGCGCGCGATGCGCGAGTTCAACGAGCGTTTCGCCGGCTTCTTCGAGCACCATCCCTTCGCCGTGTATGCGATCGACCTCGAGCAGCACTTCATCCATGCCAACCAGCAGATGGCCAGGGAGCTGGGCGTCGGCCGCGAGGCCCTGATCGGCGCGCCCTTCGAAGCCTTCGTGGCGGAGGAAGACCGCGGCGCGCTGGCCAACCACTTCAAGGACGTCCTGGCCGGGAAAACGGTCGCCTATACCACCAGGCTGATGCGCGCGGACGGGCGCTGCCCGGATGTGTCGATCGTACTGGTGCCGATGAGCGCCGGCAGCGAAGTGACCCATGTACTGGGCTTCGCCGAGAACGTCACCGACCGCAAACAAGCCGAGCAGGCGCTGCACGAATCCCAGCAAATGCTCCAGCTAATCATCGACAACATCCCGCAGAGCGTATTCTGGAAAAACCTCGACAGTGTCTTCCAGGGCGGTAACCGCTCGCTGCTGGTCGAGATGGGGCTGGACGGCATCGACCAGCTGGTCGGCAGGAAGGACGGCGATTTCGCGGCCTGGAAGGACATGGCGGAGCACTACCGGCAGGTGGACCTCGAGGTGATGCGCTCGGGCGTGGGGCGCATGCGCATGCAGGCCACCGATCTGCGCAAGGACGGCACCGAGTGCTGGATCGAGACCAGCAAGATCCCGCTCAGGGACGAGGCGGGCAAGGTGGTGGGCGTGCTGGCCGTGACCGAGGACATCACGGCGCGCAAGTACATGGAGCAGGAATTGTTCCGGCGTGCGAACTACGACACCCTGACTGGCCTGCCGAACCGCGGCTATTTCAACAACCAGCTGGAGGAAGCCGTCAAGCGCGCCCAGCGCCGCGGCGGCCTGGCGCTGATGTACTTCGACATCGACCGCTTCAAGCACATCAACGACACCTACGGCCACGACGTGGGCGACCAGGTGATCCGCATGTTCGCCCAGCGCGTGCGCCAGGTGCTGCGCGAGTCCGACTTCATCGCGCGCCTGGGCGGCGACGAGTTCGTGCTGATCGCGGAAGGGCTGCACCAGCCGGGCGATACGGCGGTGATCGGGCAGAAGATGGTCGACGCGATGGTGCCGCCCTTCAGCGTGGGCGGGACGACCTTACAGGTCAGCACCAGTATCGGTATCGCCTACTTCGAGGCGGCGATGACGCCGGAGACGCTGGTGAAGGCGGCGGACCAGGCCATGTACGACGCCAAGCGGGCGGGGAGGAATTGCTTCCGGCAGGCGGGGACGGCGGAGCAGCCGGCGGAGAAGGACTAGGTTCACGCGATGCGATCGAGCCCGGCCTGACAGCAGCTTCGCGATGAGTTGCGGTTTGGAAAATTTGCGCTCTCACACCAGCGCAGACAGGGCGAAGCATGGAATGGATGAGAGCCTTCGCCATGGGCACCAATGACGGCGCATCGTCTTCCATTAGGGCCGCCAGGGCGCGGCGCCAGCTGTTCCGGACACAGGACCGCCACCGCGAAGGTGGCGTTTTCGTTGGCGCTGTCACCGTTGAGTGTTGAATCTTCCTTAACTGCTGAGGTCTAACGAGGATCCATATCTCGGCGGAGGAAGCGATGAAGGACTCGACATTCAAGAAGCTGTTGGAACAGGTCGCAGTCCTAAGCAAGCGTCAACGCGAGCAGCTGCTTCAGGTGCTGCGTTCGACGGTTGGGCTGGACCGCTATTTTGCGCGTGAATCCGGCATCTCTCACCAGGCCGTCAACCTGCGCGCCGGCGAGCGTGTGCGCGGGGCAGTCCATGTCCAGAACGTCAACGCCTACCATCGCCGCTTCCGGGAATGGCTCGCCCGCTTCCATGGCGTAGCCACTCGCTACCTTCCCAACTATCTCGGATGGCGCTGGGCGCTGGATGGAAATCGCTTGGATTCGCCTGACGCTCTCCTGCGAGCCGCGATTGGCATCTTCAACACTCAACGGTGACAGCGCCTTTTCGTTTGCATCCCTGGTGCAGAGACCGGACAGCCCCGACCGGGGTTCAAACAGTTAGCTCAGAACTTATTCGGATTTGTGCGGTCATATGTATTATGACCAAGCTAATCACAATTGGTGCCGCCGCGAAAGCGATTGGTGTCTCTACCAGTACGCTACGGCGCTGGGAAAGGAGCGGGAAGCTTATTCCCGCGAGGACCGAGGGCGGACAACGGCGCTATGACCTGGCCACGCTGCGCCCTGGACTGCACCATGGCATCCAGGCCGAACGGAGAACGGCCGCCTATGCGCGTGTCTCCAGCCACGACCAGAAGGCCGACCTTG
Source organism: Massilia sp. AB1 (assembly GCF_018119385.1). NCBI lineage: Bacteria > Pseudomonadati > Pseudomonadota > Betaproteobacteria > Burkholderiales > Oxalobacteraceae > Massilia > Massilia sp. AB1. The sequence goes on from NZ_JAGKSG010000017.1 coordinate 100,966, forward strand.
AACGGCAAAGGCAGGTGCTGGAATTGTACTGCGCAAGCCAGGGCTGGACCTTCGACGTGATCGAGGATCTGGGCTCCGGCATGAACTACCGCAAGAAGGGTTTGAGACAACTGCTGGAGCGGATCCTGGCGGGCGAAATTGGCCGTCTCGTGCTCACGCACAAGGACCGGCTGCTGCGTTTTGGCGCCGAACTGGTGTTTGCTGTCTGCGAAGCCAGGGAGGTCGAGGTCGTGATCATCAATCAAGGTGCGGAGACGAGCTTCGAGGAAGACCTGGCCAGCGACGTACTGGAGATCGTTACCGTGTTCTCGGCAAGGCTGTACGGCAGCAGGTCGCGCAAGAACCAGAAGCTGCTGGAAGGCGTGCGCAGCGCCGTGAAGGAGGCGCAATGCTCGTAGCGCACCGCATCCGGCTCGATCCCAACAATGTCCAGGCGACGTACCTTTCCCGGGCGGCTGGCGTGGCGCGCTTCGCCTACAACTGGGCGTTAGACGAGTGGGGCAAACAGTACGCAGCCTGCAAGGCCGATCCATCGCTGCCCAAGCCGTCCGAAGGTGCGTTGCGGCGCCAGCTCAACGCCATTAAGCGCGAACAATTTCCCTGGATGCTGGAAGTCACCAAGAACGCGCCCCAGATGGCGATCATGCAGCTGGGCCGCGCCTTCGACAATTTTTTCAACAAACGTGCCCGCTATCCGAACTTCCGTCGTAAGGGGCGCGATGACCGCTTCACCTTAAGCAACGACCAGTTCCGGGTCGAGGACAAGCGGATCCGCATCCCGAAGCTGGGCTGGATCCGCATGTGCGAAACTTTGCGTTTTACCGGCCGGATCGTATCGGCTGCGATCTCACGCGTCGCCGATCACTGGTACGCCAGCATCACCGTCGACACTCATGAGCTGTCCCTGCCGCCAGCCGAGAACCAAGGTGCGGTAGGGATCGACCTCGGGGTTTCGGCGCTGGCGACCCTGTGGACCGGCGAGAAGTTCGAAGGTCCGAAGGCATTGCGTACCCTGCTGCCGCGCCTGCGCCGTCTGTCGCGCAGCCTGTCGCGCAAGGTGAAAGGTTCGCGCAACCGGGCGAAGGCGAAGCTGGAACTGGCCCGCCTGCACGCACGGATCGGCAACATTCGCCGAGACAGCCTGCACCAGCTGAGTACTAACATTACGCGCCGTTTTCACACGATCGGTATCGAGGACTTGAACGTCAAGGGCATGCTGGCCAACGGACACCTGGCGCGGGCGATCTCGGATATGGGGTTCTACGAGTTGCGCCGCCAGCTGGAATACAAGGCCGCATGGCGCGGCGGTCAGGTTGTGCTGGCGGACCGCTGGTACCCGAGCAGCAAGCTGTGCTCCAGCTGCGGCTACCGGCTGGAAGCGCTAAGCCTGGCGATCCGCCACTGGGCGTGCCCGGGCTGTGGAACGGCGCACGAGCGAGACGTCAATGCGGCCATCAATCTGAAGCATATCGCGGTAAGTTCTACCGTGACTGCCTGTGGAGGGGAAGGCGCTGGCCCTGCGCGCGAGCGCGGGACGAAACTGGCCCCGGTGAAGCAGGAATCCAGCGGCAAAGTAACTACGGATAGCTTTGCGTAAGTCTGGAGGAACGGTGCTGTTAGAATCTGCGCTAGCCATCCGATGTCCATTTACAGGAGTACGCAAATCCTCGGCTTATTCGTCAGAGCGGTGATCCGTATGCCAAAGCTAACGCTCGCAATCGCACTGTTAGCCCTGGCAGCGCTGGCCAGCACCATGACCTATACCGGTTTCCTTGTCGTCGGGGTGCTGGCGGAGTATCTCGGCACGAATCGGGTGATCGCGGGGCTGCTGCTGGGCGCGCTTTTCGCAAGATTTCCATGGATACGCAAAGGCAAGCTGAGCGTTGTCGGCCTGTTACCCAAACCTGTCCGGCGGCCGCTCATCATCGGTTTGCTCGCACTTTGCCTGCTGCACTTTCTGTTGAAGGGCGACTACGTGCCGGCAGGGTTCATGGGTTTCACGACGGCTTTTCTTCTCACCTACCCGCGCTTGAGGCGAGCTGTGTTCGATCGCATGGTCTCGTCTGTTTTCCAATTCGCTGGGCAAAGCCGTGCCACCGGCACCGACGACAGGGTGATCGACGGGGAATTCCGGGAAAAGAAAGATTGAGGCTGGATAGCTGAAGCCAGTTCAATGTGGGGCGGTCGCCGTCGCCGGGCGCGGCGCAGCGGGAATGGCTTCGCATTGGAAGGCCTTGAGCGCGGCGCTGGTGTTCATGAAATCGCGATACGCCGCGATGTTGCCGTCCTTGATCGTGAATACGTCCACCCAGTCGCTCTCGAAATCCTGGCCGGTGTCCTTCACCGTCCACGCCCCATGGCCAAGCACGACGACCTTGTTCCCCTGGGCGATGAATTCGTTCACGGTGAATTCCCGCACAGTTAACAATTGTTGCTGAATACGGAAAACTTCACGGACCGGTTCGCAGCCCCGGCGCTTGCCGGTGAAAGGCACGCCGGGCGTCTCCGGCAGTTCCCATTCGACCTGGTCGTCCACGCACGCGAGGAGCTGCTGTATGTCGCCGCGCTTGTAGGCGTCGTAGGCTTGCTTGATCAGTTCGATATTCTGCTGCTCGTTCATGGCCGTCTCCTGTGGAGTCAAGCTGGGATTTCCAGTATGTGCGACGTCATCGGCTCGTCAAGGTGAAATACCTCGCCCAGAAGAGGGTTTGCGCACTGCGGTATTCATGGCAGACTCGGATGGCGCGATGCCACGGATGGATCCTGTTTCCCTGCAAAAGGAGGCGATGGATATGCGTACCGGAAAATGCCGCGAGCCTGCGCTCGGTTCCGCACTCTCATGCATCGTTCTTGCGATCGCGGCGAAGGATGCGCTGGCGCAGGTGCAAACGTCCGGCCGCGACGAAGCCCCCGCCGGCGACACCGAGGTCGTGCACCAGGTGGTGGTGACGGCGCAACGCCAGTCGCAGTTTCTCCAGGATGTGCCGATGGCGGTCACCGCGCTGACCGCAAGCGACCTGGCGGCGCGCCAGATCAACAATGCCCTCGACCTGCAATTCAGTGTTCCGAATGTAAATTTCACAAAGGCACAGTTCGATGGCGCCACATTCACGATCCGGGGCGTGGGCGACCTGTGCACCGGTATCTCCTGCGACCCGGCGACCGCCATCCATGTCAACGACATGCCCCTGCTCCAGCCACGCATTTTCGAAACCGAATTCTTCGACCTGCAGCGCGTCGAAGTGCTGCGCGGCCCCCAGGGAACGCTGTACGGCCGGAATGCGACCGCAGGGGTGGTCAACTTCGTCACAGCCCGCCCGAGTTTCGACAAGCGGCACGGCAGCATCCAGGCCGAAGCGGGTGACTACGATACGCGCCGGGTCACCGGCATGCTCAATCTTCCAATCAACGAAGCCATTGGCCTGCGGCTGGCCGGGACTTACCTGAAGCGCGATGGATACACGAAGAATTTGTTCGACAACAGCCGCATCGATGGGCGCGACCTGGCGGCACTGCGTGCCACGCTGCGTATCCGGTCCGGCGCGTCGACCACTCTCGACCTGATCGCCTCGTACTTCCGGGAGGACGACAACCGCAGCCGCTTCACCAGGCACCTGTGCGCCCGCGACGAGGTCGGCATCATGGGCTGCCGGCCCGACCGCCTGGGATTCGACACGCCTAATTTCCATGGCAATGTCGGCGGCGTGCTGGCGTCGCGCGAGTTCCTTGCCATCGCCAGCGGAGGCAATCCGATGATCGCCGGCCTGGGTCTGTCGAGCGTGTATGGCCCGGACCCGTTCTACGGCGGCCAGCCGCCGGTCGAAAACCTGCGCGAGGTGCGCGCCGACATGGCGCCGTCCTACCAGGTCGAGAATGCCCATCTGATCTTGCGGCTCGAGCAAAAAATCGGGGAGAAATATGCGCTGACCGTTACCGGAGGCTATGTGCGCGACCGCAGCGACCAGCGGGCCGACTTCAACATGACGCCAGTGAATCCGCTGACGGATAACCCTGGCCTGCGCAACTTCGCGGCGCTGGCAAGCGCGCCGGGATCCGCGTTTCCCGGAGGCGTCAATCCATTCACGCTGGCGGCCCAGGCCTTGTTTCCCAATGGCCTTGCGGGAGGACTGTGTACCTCGGAACCGAACCGCCAGCATACCGGCGTCTTCGGCGGACACGTGAATAGCTGCTCGCCACGAGGCGCCGAGTTCGAAGTTTTCCGGGACAAGTTCACCCAGCGCACGGTCGAGGCCCATCTGGACAGCAAGCTCGATGGGCCATGGAATTTCCTGCTCGGCGCCGTCTACCTCGATTACGTGCGCGACAATGATTATCTCGTGAACCTGTTTGCCCTGGACTACGCCGGGGGAGTGCTGGGGGCGCTCACCAGCCTCGGCCGGCGCGCGGCGGGCGACCTGTCCTTCCCGAATGTGTTCATCGCCCCGTCGTACTACGATGCGGAGCTTGCCGAGCTGACGCTGGACAGCCACGGTGTGTTCGGCGAGGCCTATTACGACGTCAGCAAGACCCTGAAACTGACCGCCGGCCTGCGTTATTCCAGTGACGAAAAGCGGCAGCGCCAGCGCGCCTTGCTGCTCTCGGTGCCGGTGCCCTTCGGCACAGGCGATGCGTTCCAGTCGCCCTATGCCGGGAGCTTCGATGCCGACGCCACGCAGCCTGGCGCCCAGCCGTTTGCCGACCAGCGCACCAGGTCCAATGCGCTGACCGGCCGGCTGGTGGCCGATTATCGTCCGCGCCCGGGAAGCCTGTATTTCGCATCCTATGCGCGCGGCTACAAGGCGGGCGGCATGAACCCGGCGGCCCAGGTGGAGTTCGAGGCGGCGACGGAGTTCAGGAAGGAAGTGCTGGATGCCGTCGAACTGGGCGCCAAGAACACGCTGTTGGGAGGGAAGCTCAACCTCGGCGCGAGTGTCTTCGCCATGCGCTACAAGGACTTGCAGATCAGCCGCCTGCTGGCGCGGACGGTCGTGAACGATAATGCGGACGCGGATATCCATGGGGCGGAGCTGGAATCGGTTTTGGTTCCGGCACGCGGCTTCAGGCTGAACCTCTCGGCCAGCTTCCTCAAGACCCGGCTGAAGGACTTGCCGCTGATCGATCCGCGCGACCCGTCCGCCGGACGTTCGGATGTCGTCGTCATCAAGGACGTCGGCAGCGGGTCGAACTGCGCCGTCATTCCGGCGGCCGGAGGAAGCGGCGCCGGCGCCAATGCCCTGGTGAGCAGGGTGAACGCAGCGCTGGGCCTGAGAGAGCCGGTCGCCCTGCCTGGCACCAGCACGACCGGCGCCTTCAGCATGTGCGATGCACTCAGGGCAGCAGGGGGCGCCCAGTATACGGTGAGCAACGGGGTCGAAGTGAACATCGCGGGGAATGAACTGCCGCTGTCGCCACGTTTCAAATTGTCGGCCGGCGCCGAATACAGCTTCCGTCTGGCCAATGGCATGAGTCTGGTGCCGAGGATCGATGCGCATTACACGGGGAAAACGTTTTCCACCGCATTCAACAAGCCGCTCGACCGCATCAAAGGCTACGCCACCGTCAACGCCCAGCTGGAGCTGTCCGGGCGCGGGAAAAGCTGGTTCGTGCGCGCCTATGCGCAGAACCTGAACGGCAGCGATGCCGCCACCGGGCGCTGGTCCTCCACCCAGGCGGCCGGCTCTTACACCAATGTCTTCCTGCTGGAGCCTCGTCGCTTCGGCCTGGTTCTGGGCTTGCAGTTGTAGCAGGCGAGGGTCGGGAAGAACCTATTCTTCTTAAACGGCAACGCCAGCCAACCGCCAGCAGCGCTCGCTCGTCACGAGCAGCGCTACGCGTATTGTGAGCTTTGGAAACGACAACGCAACCTGCATGGGTTGGCGTCTTGGGAGGGAGGAACTGCATGTTCTTGGTGGCCCGGGGCGGAATCGAACCACCGACACAAGGATTTTCAATCTTAGCGTCGCGCCTGCTGCCACACCATCGGTTTGCCGGACCAAGGTTTTGCTACTGGTCGGCAATTTACACTGGATGCTGGTCCGCACGCACGGGAAACGCGCCTGAAAGCCTGGATCGACCACCAGCGAACTGGCGTGCCGCGCGAGCGAACCAGGCGTGTTCAGCGCCCTAT